>CAYNNI010000001.1:0-11819 GCA_964398805.1 Microcaldota archaeon
CTACAAATTCCAATCAAGAGCGATAAAGATAAAAAAATAGATAATCTTGTTAATAAAATGTTTCAGCTAAACGAAAAATTGCTTGAAATCGGTGATAAACAATCAGATCAACATGAAAAAATTAATACTGCAAGAAATGAAATCGATTACGAAATAGATGAATTAGTTTATAAGGTATATGAAATAACAGAAGAAGAAAAGAAAATAATTGAAGAGAGCTTGAATAAGTAATGGCTAAGCATTCAACTAAGGATTCAAACAAAAGATTGTGAAATCTCTTTCTGTCATGCTAAAACTATCTTAGAATCATGCCGCATAATGCACGAAATTTACCGACGACAAAATCTGGGCTTCGCCGACAGAATGGGGGTGCAAAATGTGTCTGCTATATATAACCCCTTCAGCAGGATGCTCCCGCCGGGATTTGAACCCGGGCCTCGGCCTTGAGAGGACCGTGTCCTTGACCAGGCTAGACGATGGGAGCCGCTATATTGTGGGAGGGAAAAATAATTAGTGGTGTGCCTTCCTGACGAGCCGGCGCATCTTATCGGACCTGACGCTGACGGTCCCGAGCCTCTCCGCGACAGCGTCGAGCGCCACCGCGCCGTGCGACGTGGAGAACTCTATCGCGTCGAGTATGAAGTCGCGCTTCGCGCGTTCGTCGCTCTCAGGGTTTATTATGCCGTACTCGATCGACTTTATCCTAGAATCGAGCTTCGTGAGGCTGCCCGAGAACTCCGCAGTGCATTCCTCGGAGGAATGCTCCAGCGCTATGCGCTGCCTGAGGCGCATCACCTGCAGCGCTGCGGTGCTGGCATCGTAAAGCAGCCTGAACGGCTTCTTGTACAGCGCGATCTCTATGCCCGTTATGGCGGAATGCTTCGGCTTGCCGCTGCTCGCCATCAGCGCTGGCACTAGCAGCAGGTTGTTCTCCGGCCTTATGCCGTCGACAACGTGCGCCGATGCCATGTCTATGTAGCCGCGGCGCTCCTTCCCGTCCATGGCGTAGAAGAGGCTGACGTAATTGCTCACCGCGGACTTCATGTTCATGTACGAAAGCGTGGAGTCTATCTCTACGCTGGACTGCAGCAGCTTCGCCAGCACCCTGAGCGTGTTGAGGTGCACGAGAAGCTTCTGCCTGCACGAGGTTGCGCGCGATCCCTTTGGCGCGCGCGCGCTGAGCCTCGCGTATGATATCGCGTAGATGAGAGACTGGAACGGGAGAAGGTTGGCCCTGCAGCATATTTCCTTGAAAAGCTGAGTTTCCTTTCTATTTGCCTGCAGCGGCTTGGTTCTCTCCAATTGTATCGCCCCGGTGCTGGGAAGGTCTCAGGTCGGAGAGAATACTTGCATAGAAAGACTTTTAACAATGTGAGCGGGAAAGGATGCCGCAGTGGGAGCGCACGCGCGGGAGCAGGTTCAACAAAGTTTATAAGCGGAAGCTCTCAACCGTAAGTGACATGGATGTTGATGCGGCTATGCATAATGCACGAAAAAAGATAATCGGCTCAGCGGTGGCGGTGCTCGCCCTCGCGCTGATGGAGGTGGCGCTGGCAGCCAGACGGTTCTGCAAGTAGCGCTACCTTCTGCGCACTTCGATGCCTGCCATTGCCTCGCTCACCGAGTGCTTGCGTATTACCTTCGCCTTTATCTCGTCGACGTTTTCTATGCCGCTCAGCGCGGCTATGCGCGCCACGTGGTTCAGCTTGTTCGCGAACGCGTTGTAGGCCTTTATCGCAGCGAAATACGCGTCGCGCTCGTGGATGTCGCGTATGGGTGCGCGATCCGCCGTGATGCGCTTCTCGCTCATGCTGAACTCGCGTTCGGGAGTGAAAATCCTCGCGTTGAACGCGGCGTTTATCTTCCTTACAAGAAGACTGGGCACCGGCTTGTCACCTGCGACTATCACAGGAGTGCCTATCTCCCTTATATGTGCTATGATGCCCTCGAGGCCTGCGAACCTCAGGTGCATGCTCGTTACAAGGGAGCCATTGAAGTCTACGCACGCTATTCCACACGTCTTTCCCGCGTCTATGCCCACTATCAGGTCCATCTCAGCCCTTTACCTGGTTCACGGAGTAGTTTATCGCAGCATCGAGCGTCTGGGGTATGGTCGCGTACTTGCAGTTCAGCACGAACTCCGGCGTCGCGATGATATTGTAGAAGCTCGCGAGCTGCGCCTGGCGGTTCAGCGAGGATACCGAGTCTGTCATGCAGGCGCCGAACGAGCTCATGTTCAGGCTCGAGCCCTGGGCGACGTCGTACAGCGTGTTGTTGTAGAGGGGCACGCCCATGTACGCTATGCTCAGATTGGAAAGGAACGCGCGGAAGCTGCCGGCGCTCTGCTTCGAGGCGCAGGACAGGTACCTGCCGAGGAGCTGCGTGGTGTCCTGGCCGTATCCGCCATAGAATCTTATCGCGCTTCCGCCGAAGATGAAGTAGTAGCTCATGTTGATGGCGGTGCCGTAGCGCTCGGTCGCGTTGAGCGCGGCGTATAGCGCAGGCATGGCACCCGTGGCGTACGGGTCTGTTATCGCGTACACGGGCACGGGCTCGGAGGTCGTGCACAGCGACTTGCCGTACATGCCCACGACCCCTGGCGCGACTACGGTATCGTTAGTGTATAGCATGGGCTTTATCGCGGGATAGTAGGAATATGCCAGCGAAAGGTTGGAGTCGTACAGCAGCACGGAGAAGTTGAACAGCGTGTTGTCGAACGGGTTCCTTGACGGGATGGTGACGAACCATTCGCCCTGGCCCAGCAGGTACGCTGCCGTTGACCTGTTGATGAGCGCGTAGTATGGGAGCAGCGACAGCGAAGTGTTCACCGTTGCGTATGACGCGAGGGCCCGCGATGCAGCGGCAAGCGCCTGGGTGCCGTTGTGCCTCGGCATGACGCACGTGCCGTTCACCGCGCCATAGGCGCAGTTCTGTATCACGACGCCGGGCTTGAACGCGGAGAGCGCGAACGCCAGCGCCACAAGTATGACCACGAGCGCGATCAGCGATATGTGCAGGTAGTCAAGACCGAAGTTCTTGAAGGCGGGCCTTATTATGTACACGGGCGCGCTGCCCTTCCGTATCTGGCTTTTTTCTGGCATTTTATCATCACGGGCTCGGCGGGATTTCCCTAAACCTTAAAGCAGTCAAGGATTTAAGGCTTATTTTGAACCCGCGACCTTCACCTTAGGAGGATGTCGCTCTATCCAAGCTGAGCTACGAGCCCGCGTGTATTAGTGAAAAACAGTATTTAATAATTACATCTTCTGCAGCGCGTCTATGCCGAGCACGCCAAGGGCGCGGGCCATCGCCTTCTCGTACGCGAGCGTGAGCGCCAGCCTGGCGCCGCGCTGCCTCGCGTCCGGCGCCTTCAGCACCGGCACCTGCTCGTAGAACCTGCCGAACGCGTATGCGAGGTCGCTCGCGTATTCCGCGATGACGTTCGGACGGAGCTCCCTGCACGCCTTCTCGGCCATCGGAGCCAGCAGGGATATCTGCTTCACCAGTGCGAACTCGCAGTCGCTGGCTGCTGCGGACGCGTCCGCATTCGCGGCATCGGAGGCGTCGAAGCGGCCGTCCTCGAGCATGCGGACCGCGCGCGCGTGCATGTACTGGCAGTATGGCCCCGAGGCGCCCTCGAAGTTTAGCGCGCGCTCCCACGAGAACTGTATCTGCTTCTCGGGAGAGAAGCGCAGGTACTCGAACTTTATCGACGCGACAGCCACGCTTCTTGCTATCTTCCACGCCTCCTGCTCCGAGAGGCTGAAGCGGGTGCCCATGGCGGCGCGCGCCTTTGATGTCGCTTCTTCCAGGAGATGGTCTGCGGTGTAGCCCTCGAGCCAGGTGCCCTTCCTTCCGGAAAGCCCGCCCTCGACCTCGACCCTGCCGTAGCTCATGTGCACCACGCTCTCCGCTGCGCGCACGTCGCCTATGGCGCGGAAAGCGAACGCAAGGATCATCTGCGGGAGATCCTGCTTCGCGTCCACAAGATTTATTGCCAGGCTGGCGTTGCCGAAAGGCATGGAAACGCCGTCGGGCGCGGTGGTGTAGATCGGCTTGCCGTCAGGCCTCGCCTCCATGAACTTCGCATACTTGAACGTGTTTGCTATTATCCCGAGCTTCCACATGTGGTGCGCGATGTCCTTCGCGAGGTACGTCGGAGTCCCGTCGCTGCGCACAAGGACGCGCACGTCCTCCCGCAGCCCGGAAAGCGCTGGCGGCAGGTCCTTCATCGCGTTGAGGTCCAGTACGACGCAGTTTGCGTACTTGCCTTCCTTCGGCTTTTCGATGACCTTCGACCTTTCCATCAATGCCAGCGCCTTGCTCAGGAACTCCTCGCGCACTATGTCGCTCTCCCAGACGAGCAGGTCGTGGTATATCTTGTAGTTGAATGCGGTCTCGTATTGCGCCTCGACGCACCTCCTGGCGAGGTCACGCGCCATCTTAGCCTCGTAGGTGCCGTCCTGCTCCATCAGGGACAGCACCTTCGCGACCTCCGCCTTTACATCCGCGCCCCGCTCCTCGACGGCCTTGCTCACCGCCACGTATTGCTCGCCGAGCCAGTAGTCGAACTTGCCCTCGGGCTTGTTGTTTAAGTGCATGACCCCCCACAGGCTCTCCGCCACTTGCAGGCCCAGATCGTCTATGTAGTTTTCCCGTTCGACATCGTAGCCGCACTCGATGTGAAGGTGCGAAACGACATCGCCGAGTATGGAGTTCCTCAGGTGACCGACGTGCCAGGGCTTGTTTGGATTGACGCCTGCGGATTCCACTATGACCTTGGAGCCGTTGCCAAGCGCGGACAGCGCGGCGCCCATCGACAGCGCGTGCCTCACGACATCGTGCGCGAACCTTTCGCGGTCGAGATGGAAATTCAGGTATGCGTTCTCGACAGTCATCTCCTTGAGGTATCCCGCCATCTTCACCGCGCCCTTTACCCTGTCCGCGATATCGACGGGGCTCTTCTTGTACGCCTTCGCAAGGCTGAACGCCACGGACGAAGAAAAATCGCCGAACGACCTTGACACGGATATCGTCGTGCCTATGCCGTCGCACTTGTATCCCAGGGATGAGAGCGCCTTGGAAAGCGCATCGGATATTTCCTGGACGGCAGCGTGATACGGCGTTTGCTTTTCCGTCAAATCTACCTCTTGACCACGTCAAACAGCCTCAGCACGTCGGGTATCGCGTCCACGACGTCGCTTGCGGTTATGTGGAGCCCCTTCTGCATGAAGAGGAGGTCGCCGATCTTCGCATGCGCGTGCACGGCGGCGACTGCGCACTCGAACGCGTTCATGTGCAGCGCGAGGTAGCTTGCGACCATGCCGGAAAGCGCGTCGCCGGATCCCATGGTGGAGAGCGCAGGACTGGACGCGATGTTGACCTTCAGCTGCCTGCCGTTCGTTATCACGGTCTCGTGGCCTTTCAGCACGAGGATGCACCTGTGCGTGCGCGCGAACTTCATCGCGACAGGGATCCGCTCTTCCACCGTGGCGTCATCAAGCTTTATCCCGCTCATCGCCTCGAATTCGCCCTCGTGGGGCGTGAGCACCATGCGCTCGTTGAGCACCGACTTGTCGAGCGCGCTCGCGCGCAGCGCCGCGGCATCGACCACCATGGGCTTCTCGCAGTGCCTCATGAACTCCAGGATCGCTTCGAGGCTATCCTTCCGCGTTGACATGCCGGTGCCTATGACAACGCTGTCGTGCCTTATGCTGCTTATCACCGGGACGTCGTCCCGGGTTATGATCTCGCCGGGCATGCTGCGCACTACGAGGTTCGGGGATTCCTCCTTGAGGCTTATCGCCGCGGTCTTCGGCACCGCGAGGGTCACGTAGCCGGAGCCGGTGCGCAGCGCCGCGAACGCGGCGAGCAGCGGCGCGCCGTGGTATTCCGCGCTGCCTCCGACGATGAGCACCGCGCCGTTGTCGTACTTGTTCGACCGTATCGACCGCGGCTCGGTTGCGAGCATGACGTCGCCGGGACCTGCTAGCAGCTCGATGGCTGCGGGAACGCCTATTCCTATTACGGTGGACCTCGCCTTGCTTCCCTGTAGCATCTTCTTGCGCTTGTGTATGCTAAATATCTCGTGCGCCCTTACGCTGACGGTGTTTGGCATGCCGGTGTCCGCGTTTATGCCTGCGGGCACGTCTATCGAGACTATGCGCTTGCCGGCGTTCACCGCCTTTATCGCATCTCCGAGAAACCTTGAGGGCCTGCCCTTCAGGCCTATGCCCACGAGCGCCTCCACGACCACGTCGCACGACCTGACCATGCGTTCGAGCTTGCCCACGTTCTGCTCGCCGATCTCCTGCACCTTGAGCAGCGTGTCGAGAAGGGAGCGGTTGAAAGCCGCGGCGCCGTTGCGTATGCTCCGGCCGTCGTTCGCGAGCGCCACCTCGACATCCGTTGTGCCGATCATGTGCCTCGCGGCCGACATGCCGATCGCCGCCTTGCCTCCGGTGCCGCACACGAAAAGAATCTTCCCCTTTGCCGGACGCAAGGCCTGCGCTATGCCGGCGCCGGCGCTCTCCGTGATGAGGCGGTCGTCGATGCCAAGCGCGCCGAGGTTCGCGCGCAGCGCGTACGCATCGCTTATGCTGAGCCTGTCCTTGGTGAAACGTGAGAACTCTTTTAAGCTTTGCATGCGTCTACTTGTAAATAAAGCTAGAAATAGCTTGCTGTAGGTGCTGCATGTCCAAAGTGTACAAGCTCAACAACAAGCTTGTCATCAACATTCCGTATGACGTGGCCGAGGCCCTCGGCGTAAGGGAGGGCGACGACCTCGACTTCTTCCCCTACTCGGGCAAGAGCTTCCTGCTTGCGAAAAAAACGGACGTCGCGGAGCTCCTGACCAGGCTGAAGGGCGGACAGCCGCAGCAGGCATACCAGCGCGGCCAGCAGTTCTCCTACGAAGCGGAACCTGCAGGAAGGGAGCCGGCGATAGACCCGGTTGAGCTCGCGCTGCTGAAGAAGTTAGACACGATACGCTACGGCGAGCGCACGAAGGAGAAGGTCGAGGGCATGCTCAACGCTGAGGAGAAGCAGACGCTGCTCAGGCTGCTGAAGAGGAAGTTCGTGACTCTTTTCAAGAAGGCTAACGAGAGCGAGTTCAAGTATGGCATCGAGAAGGGCATCTACAACAAGTTCCTGTTCGGCAAGCGCACCTATGCGAACAGGCAGGCAGCGCCTACGGGCAGGACCCAGCCAGGAGGCGCTGCTAGCAGGATGCCGGCAGGCGCGCAGCCATGGAGGCCCGCGCCAGCCGCGGAGAGCAGCAACGAGTATGTGAAGATGCTCGAGACTAAGGGCTACGTCGTGCTCAGGAGCGAGGCAGAAGCGGCAAGCGTTTCCGCTGCGCTGGAGGAGAGCATAAGGCAGGGCCTTGTCGTGGGAACGCGCGCTTTCGACAAGAAGTTCTACATAGCGCTGAGGGACTTCGTGGGCAGGAACGCCCCGAAGCTCATGAAGAGCATAGAGAAGAGGAGCATGGGCATCGAGGACATAGCAAGAGAGAACGGCATCGACGAGGACGGGGCAAGAGCTGTGCTCCACATCCTCGCGGAGAACGGCGACGTCACAGAGGTCAGGAAGGACGTGTTCGGGGCCGCGTGACGAACAGAAATGCGCCTCGCATAAATTCCTGCTTATTGCATCTGATTAGTGCAGGGCATAGCCGCGGGTCTAAGAGCTTGTGGATGAGATGCTCGTTGGCGCTCCGTTATTGTTGTTCCCGCAGTAGTCCTTGACACCGCCGTTGAGGGGCCACCAACCAGGTTCTGGAGAAGAATAGGAGCGCCGCCAATTCCCTCCGCATAGAGACCTTGTATCTCCGTCGAAGAAAGAGAGGTGTTGCAGACCTGAACATTGGAGATTAAGCCATCCAAACTATATGATGGGTCGGGGCGCATGCCTATCCAGAAATTAGAGAGGGGCGTGCTTACAGAATTCATAGAGTTGTAGCCGATCCCATTCACGCGATGAAGTGGTCTATGATCATCACTACGACCGTGAGGACCACTACGCTTAGGAGCAGGAGCCTTGGGCCTATCTTGGGCCCTTTTGTCGGCGCGTCGTAGAAGCTCATCACGCCCGCTTGCTGTTGGGGGGTGTACAAGCCTGGCATGATAGAGGAATGCCAACAAAAGTATAAATAGTGTTGTGAAGCAGTTAGAACGATTCGATGCCCGCTCCAGAAATCGCGGAGAGCGTAAGAAGGGAACTGGACGAGCTGAGCCTGTACGGGCCGCTTCTGCTCTGGATAGGCATCCTCTCCATCGGGCTTGTGCTCGACATCGTGCCTGCGTATGTGCAAGGCGCGGGAATAGACGCCTTCCTGATGAAGATAGCGAGCTACATAATCTACATGCCGGGCGTGATAGTGCTCCCGCTGGTCGCATCTCTCTGGATGGGGGCGCGCGTCGGCAGCTCGGGCAGGAAGCCGCACATCGCCCTGTACGCCGGGCTCGTGAACGCGGTCTACGCCTCGCTGATATACATGATTGCGATATTCATCATGTACCTGATACTCGTGTATGTCAACCCGAGCGCGCTGACCGGGATCACGCTTGTGATATTCCTTGAGTATCTGATGGCGGTTCCGGCAACGATAGCGATAGTGCTGGTGCCAATCTTCTCTTCGCTCTCTGCCGCAAGGAGGAGAAGGTAGTCAGCGGGCGGCGCTCACTATCCTTACGACGTCGTTGTCCTCCAGGACGTAGTCCTTGCCCAGGCGCTTCCTCGTCCTTGCGTCTACCGCGTATAGCATGCCCTTTGCGAGGTCGGTGTGTATCTTCGCCGCGAGGTCGAGCGCGGTTGAGCCCCGCTTTATCAGCAGTGCATCCGGAAGGACATTTCCCGCGCGGTCAGTAAACTTGTTCTCGTCTTCCACAGGATATACCACTATGTTGCCTGCGGTCGAGAACGCTGCCCTGTTCAGCAGCTCCTGGACGTTAGTGCCCTTGCCCTGCAGGAAGCCGCGCATGTAATTCAGCGCCGATGCCTGCTCCTCGGCTATGCCCGCCTTGAGGATCTTGAAGTCGCGAGCACCGGGCGCGTAGTCTATTATGCCCTGCTTGGCCGCGCGCCGCAGCGCCAGCTCGATCGCGGCAGAGCACGGCACGGTATTCGATTCGCCGAATTCCGGCGCGAGCCTCGCAACGTTTGCATCAGCTTCCTTCATGTCGGACTTGTTAGCGGCTATGAGCATGGGCTTGTTGGCCTTCAGGAGCTCTCTCGCGAACGCGAGTGTGTCCTTGTCGCCCCAGGCGATGTTGCCCGACGGAAGCATGCTCGCCTCTACCGCTGCGCTTATCTGCGCCCTAGTTACGCCAAGACCTGTAAGTATAGAATATAGCGCGTCGATGCCGTTCGGGTTCCTCGCTATGGCGTCCATGTGCTTCTTTATTATGGAGAAGAGCCACTCGGCTATCTCGCCTGTCACCATGCCCACGTCGCCCGAGGGGTCGCAGCCGACGCAGTGGTTTCCGCTGGGATCCGTTCTTCCGCTCGCGTCGACCACAACGATCAGCGCGTCGGCGCTCGCCAGGTCGTTGAGGAACTGGTTGCCCATCCCCTTGCCGGCGTGCGCGCCCTCGACCAGCCCTGCTACGTCAACGATGTTGACAGGTATGAGGCGCGTGCCGTTCACGCACATCGAGTTTCGGGCGTTGCACTTGACGTTCAGCTCGGCATCGACGCACTTCCTCGTTGCGTACGCCACGCCGAAATTCGGGTTTATTGTGGTGAAGGGATAGTCTGCGATCGCGACGTCGTTGAGTGTCATTGCGGAGAAGAGCGTGCTCTTGCCCTTGTTCGGAGCGCCAACTATGCCTATGAGCATTTTATCCCCGAAATCAGTTGAACAGCCTTATCCTTATTACCTTTTTCCTTCGTGCCTCCCTCAACGAGTAGTATATGACTATCAGCGATATGAAGAGCATTACGCCGATAACCAGGGCCTCCTTGGGCATGCCAATGAAGAAGGTCATGAGAAGCACCATGCCCGCCACAGGCAGGTAGGGATATAGCGGCATCGTGAACGGCGCCCGGCTTCCCGTTCTCCTGAAGTGTATCACATCGAAGCCGATTATGAGGTAGTCGAACATCAGGCCGAAGTTCGCAATCGCAGCTATGATGTAGATGTTTCCGGCGAACAGCATCAGCACGCCCACCACTGCCGAGACAAGTATGCCGTTCTCCGCCGTGTCTGTGCGCCTGTTGTACTTCCTAAGGAACCGGGGCAGCAGCCTGTCCTCGCTCATCTGGTAGAGGGAGCGCGACGCGCTCAGTATCATCGCTATAGTCGCTGATGCCGTGGCAACGAGGGCGCCGACGTCCACGACGGTGAGCAGCCACATCGGCGCGCCTGCGCTCCTCAGCGCGTACGACAGCGGGTCAGCGGAGATCCTGTAGGCAGACGGCGGAAGCAGAAACAGCAGCGCGAGCACCACGAGCACGTACACTATGGCGCTTACTGCGACCGCGGCAAGTATGGCCATGACATAGCCTCTCGCGCCGCCCTTTATCCGGCCGGAAATCGTCGATATGGACTGGAAGCCAGAGTAAGCGAAGAACACCGCAACGCTTGCAGCGAATATGTCTCCTACGGTGCTGCCCCGAATTGCGAAAGAAAGGCTTGGTGTGCCAAGGCGGCCGCTCATCGACTCGAACATCGCGAATCCGATGAAGAGCAGCAGTATGCCTATCTTGATCACCACGAGGCCGAAGTCGGTCTGCGCGGCCTTCTTCACTCCGAACATGTTAACCAGCGAGAGCACCGCTATCAGCGCTATCGCGAACGGTATCGAGTAGGTGCCTATGGAAAGGCCGATGAAGCTTGAAAGGTACGAGCCGAAACCCAGAGCTATCGCAGATATGGACGTGGCAAGCGCGGTGTACCGCAGCATGCCGGTTACGAACCCGAGCTCGCTGCCGAACGCCTTGTAGGTGTAGGAGTACGATGCGCCCTTGACATGAGGCAGCAGGGTGCCGAGCTCGCTGAGCTCTAGCGCTATTATGAGCGCGAGAATACCAACGAGCACAAACGCCACGAGGGCATAAGGCCCTGCGAGCGCGACCGCAGTACCGCTAAGCACGAATATGCCTGCGCCTATGATCGCGCCCAGGCCAACGGCCATGGCGACCAACGCGCTAATGTTCTGCTTGTCTGGCATACATCAAGAATAATAATTAAAGACTATAAGCCTAAGCCATAGCACGCAGGGATAGCAAAGCCTGGTCAAATGCGCTGGGTTCAGGGCTCAGCCCCCTAGAGGGTTCGTGAGTTCAAATCTCACTCCCTGCATGCCGTTTTTCCTAAAAGGTCTAGCGCAGCGCATACCCGCCAGTCCAAGTATTCGTGAAGGTCACGCCGTTATTCTGACCCGTATGGCCCTTGTTGCCGCCATAATCATCAATATCGCCATTCAGCGGCCACCAAGCAACGAGGTTCTGCAGAACCGCAGGTGCTCCTCCTATGCCCTCTTGGTACATGCCTTGGATTTCGCTAGCTGAAAGCGACGTGTTGTAGACCTGTATGTTTGCAGTCATGCCGTCAAGCCAATCTGCAGTTGGCGGCAATCCGCCGTTACTATCTGCACCTATAATCAGCGACCCCGAGCCGCCAAGAGCGCCTGTTTGAGCTGTAGGCGCACCAACCTGAACGCCGTTCACGTACAGCCGGATGTACGAGCCGTCGTAGACCATCGCATAATAGTACCTTGTATTGGCAGAAAACTCAGAGCTGGAAGAGCGCGGCAAGAACAACGGAGATTATCAGGATCGCCCAGCCGTAGGTCATGAGGTGCTCCATCGCACTC
>CAYNNI010000002.1:0-26409 GCA_964398805.1 Microcaldota archaeon
TTCTGGCAGTTGCGGCGCCGCGAAATTTTGCGGAGCCCTGCCATTAACGGAATATCCACAGAAAAGAAGTAGTATTTGTTGTATCGCAGAGTGCAATTCATTCACGACCTAAAGGTCGTGGCATTCTTGCCCTACGAGTAATCAAAGCGTTTGCTACACTTCTATCCTGGACGTATTTAACGCTTGATTCTGATTTCGGAAATCAGAGTATGGCTTCCTTGCGGAACGTCCTTACGCCGACGTAGATGGCCGCCAGGTCAAGGGCGGCGAGCACCACGCTCAGACGCAGGAGGAAGTCGAAGGTGAGGTCTGCGATCCCCAGCGTGGATACGAAGGGCATGAGGAGCACGGGCAGTATGAGCAGCGTGGTTATCTGCTGCGCCTCCTTGGTGCCTCGCACGTGCGACGAGATTATCACCACTATGCTTATCGCCGCGAGTGCCAGCAGCGGCGACTCGAGCATCATCATGATCCACGGCAGTGTGGGCAGCACCGCCTTGTCGAAGTACATCATGGACAGCTCGTTAACCACGACGCCGTAGAGCGCGAACACGCTGATGGTTATGAACACAGTGGGTATGAGCGATGCCAGTATCTTCCCGAGGAGGAGCTCGGGCATGCTTATCGGCGTGGCAAGCAGCGATTCGGACGTCTTGCGCTCCTTCTCGCCGGCGAAGCTGTCGGCGGCGATTACCGATGCGGTCAGGATCGGCATCGTCATGAATATCGGCCCCAGGATGCTCACCGCGAAATAGGACAGGAGCGACGTGCTGCTTACCAGGTCGTGCAGGTAGATCGGCGCGGCGGGTATCGCGGCAATCCTCGCCACGATCTCGGGGGCGTTGTACAGCGCGACGTAGAACGTCAGGAAGGGCAGGATCACGGCGAAGAGGAGCGGCACGCCCAGCATCGGCCCATATATCGATATGCTGCTGAACACCTCGCATATGTCCTTGTTCGCGATCATCCAGATGCTCTTCCGCACGTCACCGCCTCTTGAAAATCTCAGCTATCGCGGGCTCCGCATAGTCTACGCCCAGCACCTTGGCGCCTCTGCCGATGAGGAAGCCGAGGACCTCGCTTATGTCGCCGTATGAGCCGACGTATACCTTTATCAGCGTCGGGGCGCTCGCGTTCGCGAAGCGCATTCCGGGAACCTGACCGGCGAGCCCGCGGCTTATCGGCCTCGCGAACCTTATGCTTATCGTCATGCCGCGGAACGTGCGGGTATAGAGGTCATCGGTGCCGAACTGCGAGATGAGCCTGCCCTTGTTGAGCACGAAGAGCCTGCCGCTGAGCCTCGTGACTTCGTCTATCTTCTGCGTCACGAGCACCACGGTCATGCCCTCGCGCACGTAATCAACGAGGAACTCCCGTACGGCATCCGAGGCTATCGGATCAAGGAACGCGGTGGGCTCGTCCAGCAGGAATACGCTTGGTGCATGGAGTATGGACCTGCAGAAGGCGATCTTCTGCTTTGTGCCCCTGCTGAGGGTGCCGACTTTCGAGCTCAAGTAGCCAAGCGCGTCGAATCTCCTCAGCACAGGCCTTGCTTTGCCAGCTATCTCGCTGTCGCCGAGGCCATAGAGCCTACCGAAGAAGAGCAGGTTCTCGCTGACCGTGAGATGATCGTATAGCGCATAGTTGTCGGAAAGCAGGGACATGGACCGCCTCAGCGCGTCGTCGCGGTACGGATTTCCGCCCAGAACCTTGACGCTGCCCCCGTCGGGGGGATAGAGCCCTGAAATGCATTTCAGGAGCGTGCTCTTCCCCGCACCGTTGGGGCCTAGCACTATGTTTATGCCGGGGGAGAAGCTAGCGCTGACCCGGTTTAGCGCGGTAACCTTGCCGAAGGTCTTGACGAGCCCGTTGATCACGACTGCGTTCTGCACGCAGATAGTGCCATGAGCAAATCTTAAATCATTTGCCTGCGCTGGATTACAGCGTAAAGGCGCAGATTCCATGACTTACACGCTGTCCCCGTCATCAATAAGCCTCATGCAGAATTGCAGGCGCTGCTTCTGGCTAGACAAGCACAAAATGTGGAGCAGGCCGTTATGGCCGTTCCCCTCGCTCCCGTCAGGCATGGACAGGGTGCTGAAGGCGCACTTTGACAGGTTCACGGCAAGGCGGGAGCTGCCTCCAGAGCTCAAAAGCAGGTTCAAGAGCGCTTACAGGCTGTTCGACAACAAGGCGCTTCTGGAAGAGTGGCGGGACTGGAGGCGGGGGCTGCGCTGGCAAGACAAGGACGGCAACGTACTTATGGGCGCAATCGACAACGTGCTGATAAAAGGGAGAAAGCTGGTGGTTCTCGACTACAAGACGCGTGGCTATCCGGTCAAAGACGACAGCGCAGAGCACTACCAGAGCCAGCTCGACATATACGACTTCCTCATGAACAAGGCCGGCTACCCCACGGAGAGGTACGGCTTCCTGTTGTTCTATGTGCCTAAGTTTGTACATGAAAACGGCGCGGTCCATTTCGAGACGACGCTGAAGAGAATTCCAGTGGATCCTGCGCACGCGGAGCTGCTCTTCAAAAGGGCTGTGAGGCTCCTGGAGGGGCCATGTCCAAGGGAACGGTGCGAATGGTGCAACTACGTTGATGGCGAAGTCGGGGGCGCAAGAGCCTCCGCTTCCGGCCCCTGGCGAGAGGCTAGCCCGCAGTGATGTTGACCAGCGCGAACTCGTCCTGCTCTCCTATAACTTCGACTCTGTACGACGTGCCGTTTATGAAATGCACGAGCACGGAGTTTCCACCCAGGTATAGCGGACTGTAGAATGTCAGAGTTGCGGTCTGTCCCGGCAGTAGCGCGTACCCGCCGGAGCCGTTCGCGACTGCGCTATGAGATTCTGACGCGTTGTCAATCTTGTGCGCAGCGAGAGAGGGCAGCGAAAGTGCCCCGCCGCTCCCGATTGCGAAGTTCAATACGCCGAAGCGCACCTTCTCCTGCGCGAGGGCATATCCGCGGCCTACCGCCGCCGCGCCGTGCATCGAGGATGTCGAGTCATGGCCTATGTTCATCGGCGCGCTTATGAAGTTTCCGACCGACGCCCATCTTCCGCCAATGCCCATGCCCTCGTCAGCGGTTTCTGAATGGTATCTGGAAGCGTTTATCTCGCCTGTGGTCAGGTTGTACGCCTCTATGGCATTGAACGGCGCATCGTGGCTTTCTTGGTTCTTCACAGAGCCAGAATGCGAGTCGCCGCCCGTCACGTTCCGACCGTGCTGAGACTCATCATGCAGGTCCATTCCAGACATGGAAGGCGAACGCCGTTCCGGGATGCTCACGCTCCCCGCTTCCGGCCGGATTGTCGAATTCGAGTTGACATAAAGCGACTCGTTCCCGAATATCATCAGGTGCTTCAGCACGACTGTGGAGTTGGAGTTGTCTTTCACTGTCACTGTTATGCGCGTGTAATTTCCGGCCGAGCTTATGCTGCCGCTGAGCATCGATATGCTGCTTAGCTCGTCGGAAAGCCTATTTCGCATGGCAGCGCCCATCTCGAAGCGCTTCTCTGATCCGTTGATTATCTGCATTCCCAGCGAGCTTTTCGGCACCATCACCGCCTTCACGGACGGCGACATGACGAAGAGTGTGGAGTTGTCGGTGTAGATTGCCAGCACTGTTGGGGAAAGATCGAGAAGAAGGCTTGACGTGGCGTTGGCTGGGTTGCTGGAAACGTTGGCAACCAGCCTGCTCTGCTGGAGCAAAACCGGGTAACTGACGTTGCCAATCCTTATGGTTGCGCCGGTTATGTTGAAGGCTGCCTTGTCTATTATCGTGTTGGATGGAACGTTGACCGTTGCTATCACCTTGCTTATGTTTATCAAGGACATCAGGTCATCTGCGCCGCTCATGTTTATGCTCAGCCATTCCGAGGCGGCGGAGTTTGACAGGCGTATCTGCAGCGACGAGTAGGTTATGTTCAGGCTCTGCGTCCCTACTGGGACGTGCGGCGGGTCGGTCAGGAGTATGTCGAGCATGCCGGCATTCTGGCTATGTACAGCGTTTCCGCCAAAAAGCACAAACACCGAGAACGCCGCAATTATCGCGAGCGCGCCCAGAGCCACCCTTACCATGCGCATCGGCACCCGGTTTCTTGCAATCGCCTGGCTCTCGGCAGCGTTTATGAGCGAATAGTTCCTCATGTTCCTGAAATGCGGGTCGGTAACTCCCCGGACAAGGTTCATATCCTCGAGCTCTTTCAGGTGTTGCGACACTGTAGATGCAGATAGGCCTAGTTGCGGATATATGTCCGTAAGCCTTTTGCTTCCGCCTTTTAGCATTTCCAATATCTTGCTTTTTGTTTCTGAGGTCTTGCTCATCGCATCACGAAACGGCTTCTGCACATCCACGAATATTCTGTTGGTAGTTATTTATATACCCAAACATCTATTTCGGTTCTGTTTTGGTAGCGGCGCATTCACAGGCCGGGGATTGCGGTATTGAGGGGCGCGGGCATTGCTTGCCAGAAGCGGCCCCGGGGCGTCCCGGACCACACACGCGCCGCAGAATTTGCACGACAGTCGCGCGCCCTGAGCCTGAGGATACTGCATCTCTTGGCTTGTTTGGCGCTTCCGGAATCTGACGAACGGAACCTATCGCCCAGGCGGGGCTGCGTGCCCTGCCGTATCCAATCAAAAGGCATTTTAATCCGCACTTCTATGTATAAACGTAAAGTAGCAGGCAAGTACAGCATATAGTTGACTTAAACGCTATTTCTGCCTTTAGGTAAGCTATCCGCGCAGACTTGTTGACTTACTTTCCAGGCGAATGAATTGAAAGAATTTGACAAGATGAACCTCAAGCCAGAGCTGCTTGAATCTTTAAAGAGAATGGACTTCAAAAGCATGACGGAAGTGCAGGAGAAGTCCATGCCCCTGGCGCTGCAGCGCAAGGATCTGGTGGTCCGGTCCAAAACGGGGAGCGGAAAGACCATTGCCTTCCTTGTTCCGATATTCCAGGGCGCCGTACCGGCGGGCCGCACACAGGCGCTAATTGTAGTGCCCACCAGAGAGCTGGCGTTGCAGGTATGCACTGTGGCGGATGAACTCGGGCGCAATGGAAGGATGCGCTCGACGGTCGTGTATGGAGGCGCATCAATAAACATACAGATACAGAGCCTGAGGCGGGGAGCGGACGTGGTGATAGGCACTCCAGGAAGAATACTCGACCTTGTAGAAAGGGGAGCGCTGGAGCTAGATGGGATACGAGCCCTCGTCCTCGACGAGGCAGACATGATGCTCGATATGGGATTCATCGAGGACATAGAGAGGATAATATTGATGACTCCGAAAGACAGGCAGACTATGCTGTTCTCGGCTACGATGCCAAGGGAGATACGGGATGCTGCAATAAAGTACATGAAGTACGATGCCGTGACGATATCTGTAGGGGAGGAGGAGCACCCGACGGTCGAGACGATAAGCCATTCCTATTACATAGCGAACGGTAAGATGAAGGTGCAGGCGCTGCTCGCGTACATAGAAAAGCTAGATCCGCAGAAGTGCATCATCTTCACCTCGACGCAGCGCGAATCGGAGTATGTCCATCGCTTCTTGAACATCAACGGATTCCACGCAATCCTGATGCACGGCGGCCTCACCCAGGCAGCAAGGGAGCAGGCACTTCAGGAGTTCAGGATGCGGGCGCGCTTCCTGATATCGACGAACCTCGCATCAAGGGGGCTGGATGTGCCGGACATATCGGACATAATAAACTTCGATGCGCCTGCCGATCCGCGCATTTATGTTCACCGGATAGGCAGATCGGCAAGAATGGGCAAGAATGGGCGCGCATTCACGATATTCGGGCGAGATCAGGAGGACCTCCTGCACGCCATTAGCAGATCTGCGAACGTGAGGATGGATCTCCTCGAGCTTGAAACCGAAAAATTCAGCAACGTGAAACTGCCGGCACCCTCGCACGGGCGCGGAGGTAGAGGCGGCTTCGGCAGATCCCGGAGAGGCTTCAACAGAGGGGCAAGCAGAGGGTATAAAGGAACGGGCTATGGCAGGTCTGGGTACGGCTACGGAAGAGCGGGGTATGGAAGACGGAGATAATCTCCTTAGTCGTGTCCGGACCCCAAGCCCTCCCTCGATAAAGCGGAATGGGGGGCAGGAGATTTGGACTCCTATCGCCAGCGCCCAAGGCTGGTAGTCTGCCAGGTTAGCGTAGCCCCCCTCGGATTATCTATCTTAGAAAGGGTTATTAAAATGCCTTTCTAAGTAATACTGCTCATTGTGGTTCTGATGGAGATAGACCTGCCCTGGACCGAGAAATACAGGCCGAGGAAGCTGCACGAGATCATAGGTCAGAAGCTCATCGTTGACAGACTGAGGTCTTTTGTCGAGAGGGAGAATTTCCCGAACATGATATTCGCGGGACCGCCGGGAGTGGGAAAGACTGCGTGCGCAGTGGCGATGGCTAATGAGCTGTACAAGGACAGGCTGGAGGGCGCATTTCGGGAGCTTAACGCAAGCGACGAGCGCGGAATTGACGTGATAAGGGGCACCGTCAAGGAGTTCGCCAAGACCATCTCCGTTGCCAAGGTGCCCGTGAAGATAATATTCCTCGACGAGGCCGACGCGCTCACCGCCGACGCGCAGCACGCGCTAAGGCGCACCATGGAGATGTTCGCAGCGGAGACGCGGTTCGTACTCAGCGCGAACTACGCCAGCAAGATAATAGAGCCCATACAGAGCAGGTGCGTCGTTTTCAGGTTCAAGTCGCTGACGGAGGAGGAGATGAAGAAGTACATAAACCGCATTAAGGAAGCCGAAGGCCTCGACCTAGATGACAAGGCTACGGACGCGCTCATATACGTGAGCGACGGCGACCTGAGAAAGCTTACAAACATACTGCAGAGCACCGCGATACAGAGCAAGAAGATAACCGAGAGCAGCATATACGACATCGCCTCGCGGGCGAGGCCAGCAGAGGTCGTAGCCATGCTGAACTACACCATCGCAGGCGACATCGTCAACGCAAGGAGTGAGCTAGACAAGCTGATGATAAGGCACGGCATGAGCGCAGAGGACATACTCACGCAGTGCTACAGGGAGGCGCAGAATGTGGGAGTGGACGAGCGCACCAAGCTTGGCATAATAAGGGAGATTGGAGAGTGCAACTTCCGCATAGTGGAGGGCGCCAACGAGCGCATACAGCTCGAGGCTATGCTCGCAGGAATAGCGCTGCTCAAGCCCGCGCGGTAGCTATATGTAACCGAGTTCGTGGAGCCTCTTCTTCACCATCTCCGCCTCGTAGTCCGCCTTCTTGTTTCCTTTCTCGCTGAGCATGGTGCGCAGTATGTACGCGACGTAGCTCGACACGGAGGTGAATCCGGTCGTGCGTATGTGCGACTCCACCTTCTTGAAGAGTTGGGTGGGTATGGAGACGCTGGTGAACTCCTTCTTCTCTGGCCTGCTTCTCTTCATCGTATCCTAGCCATTATGGCATGGCAAGGTTTTTATATGTAATTATGCATAATTAAATTGGCGATGCTTTAGGTGTAATGATGGCAAGATTCGAGAAGGCCGCGGAGGCCCTGAACAAGAATCCGACCGAGGCTAACTGGAAGGCTTTCGCGAGAGAGCTGAAGGGAAGCGGGCTCAAGTACTACAAGACTGTTTACGCGAACGACAAGATAAAGAGGCTCAAGGACCTCAAGGACTCCTACACCATTCTCTATGATGGCAAGTACCGCGTGGTCACGAAGGTGCCGGTGTACAGGAAGCTCCAGAGCGGCGAGATAGGCGGGGCGCTGGAGTACCTGGCAGGGCTCCTGAACGCAAACAAGGTCGATTGAAATGATAGTCCAAGATGTAAGGAAGCTGGAGGAGAAGAGTATATACATAATACGCGAGGCGAAGCTGAAGTTCAAGAACATCGCGGCGCTGTGGAGCATGGGCAAGGACTCCACCACGATGCTCGCGGTCGCGAGGAAGGCGTTCATGGGCAAGGTGCCGTTCCCGGTCATACACATAGACAACGGCATAGACTTCCCAGAGACTTACAAATTCAGGAAGGATATGACAGACAAGTGGGGCCTGGACCTGATTGTCGGCCACACGAAGATAAAGCCGGTCAGCTGGGGGCTCGCATGCTGTGGGGAGACCAAGACGATAGCCCTGAAGGAAGTGATGAAGGAATACGGCTTCGACGCTCTCATGATGGCGATACGCCGCGACGAGCACTGGATACGCGCCAAGGAGAGGTACTTCAGTCCGAGGAACGAGAACTTCAGGTGGAACTACAAGAACCAGCCCGCAGAGCTGTGGGACGACTACTCGTCCAAGCTCGACGCCAAGGGGCACATCAGGATACACCCGATGCTCGACTGGAACGAGGTGGACATATGGGCCTACGTCCAGAAGGAGCGCATCCCCGTGGTGCCGCTCTACTACTCCAGGAACGGCTACAGGTACAGGAGCCTGGGCTGCACGCACTGCACAGTCGCGCTCAAGTCCGAAGCGAAGAACATCGACGACATAATAAAGGAGCTCGAGGCCACTGAAACCGATGAGAGGTCAGGCAGGTCGCAGGACAAGGAAAAGAATTACGTGATGCAGAAGCTGCGCGCGCTGGGCTATATGTGATCTCATGCTGGTAAAGAAGATAACGCTGCTCGGCCACAAGGATCATGGCAAGTCCACGCTGATAGGCAACATGCTGATTCTTACCAACAGGATAAATCCTGCAAAGCTGAAAGAGGCGGAGAAGGCCAGCAAGGAGGCGGGAACCCGCTTCGAGCCGGGATACATACTCGACAGCTTCCAGGAGGAGAGGTTGCAGGGCCGCACGATAGACACCACGCGCACAGAGAAGGTGCCATACGGCGAGCTCGCTTTCGAGTTCATAGACGTGCCTGGCCATGAGGAGCTGATAAAGAACATGATAAGCGGCGCCTCCCAGGCGGACATAGCGGTGCTCATAATCTCGGCGAAGCCCGGCGAGGGAATAAGCGACCAGACGATGCGGCACCTCTTCGTCGCGCGCATGCTAGGGATAAGGAAGCTTGCGGTCGCGGTCAACAAGATGGACCTGGTTGGCTACAAGAGGGAGAAGTTCGAGGAGATAAAGAGTGAGATAATCGGGTTCATAGAGCGCATAGGCTTCTCCGGCAAGGACGTCTACTTCGTGCCGGTATCGGCTTACATGAAGGACAACTTGATAAAGAAGAGCGACAAGATGAAGTGGTATGAAGGCAAGCCGCTCATAGACCTGATCTACGCGAATGCGGTAAGCAAAGATGCCGCTGTTGCTGGCAGGGAGCTGAGAGTCACGCTCCAGGGATTCGTCGATTCCGAGAACAAAGTCATGGCAGGCAAGATCGTCAGCGGAAGCGTGAAGATTGGAGACCGGGTCCGCGTCTGGCCGCAGGGCTTCGGCAGCAGAGTGAGCGACATAATGGCGAAGGGCGTAAGCGTGAAGGCGGCGAATACCGGTACAAGCGTCGCCCTGAGGCTGAAAGACAGCATAAAGTCTGAGGTCCGCGGCTCGGTCATCTCAGGAGAAACGAGCTCGCCAAGGCTGAGCGACACAATCAAGGCGCTCATATTCGTCACGCACCCGCCGCGCAAAAGCGGCATGAAGATAAAATTCAATGACATCGACATTGCCTGCAAGTCGCTGAAGGTGCAAAAGTGCATCGACACGCGGACGGGCGAGCCCAAGGGCAATGGCAGGGTGGAGGCCCTAGACACCATCGAGGCGGAGATGGAGCTGGACAGGAAGCTGCCGTTCGAGAGCTACGACAAGACCCAGGAGCTCGGCAGGTTCGTGCTGTACAACGACAAGGGATTCGCGGGCATAGGCATCGTTGAATGAAGCGGCAGGCACCCGGCTAATGCGGTGCGTATCCGCTCGTCCAGCCGCTAGAATATGTAACGCTGGTGGGTGCACCATTGTTGCTATTTCCAGAATAATCGTTCGGGTTGCCGTTGAGGGGCCACCACCCGAACAAGAGCATCCAATCTTACTGGCGCACTTCCAATACCATCCGCATACAAGCCCTGGATCTCGCTTGCAGAAAGCGAGGTATTGTAGATTTGGATATTGGATATGAGTCCGTTGAAGTAATCGCTTGGACTCCAGACAGATTTACCAATTTGCAGGGCATATGCGGAATTGGCCAAATCGTAGTTGTAGGAAGTGCTGGTCGCGAAATTTCCGTTTATGTAAAGGGACTGGGTCGGCTTATTGAAAGTACCCGCCAGGAAGTACCACCGGCCCGCATTAAGGGTGGCATAAATATCAGATAGCCCACCCGATCCCTGCGCTGCCCCATTACATACGCCAAGATGGGCATCTCTTGTTCCGCCGGCCTCCCATAGCATATATCCTTGAACTGATGAAACGGAGTAATAATCCTTGCCAAATACCCTCGGGTAGTGCTCGATGGCGCTGCGCCATTTAGATAAACCCACATGGTTATTGTGAATGAATTGCCTAGATTCAGGCTTTGGGTATTGGGAATGTCCACATAGCCATTCTGGCCGTTGAGCTGCGCGGCGTACTGGGGTAATTGACCGCTGCACGCGCCGCCGAGGTTTATGTAGGAGGCGCTTCCGGGCCAGTACGGCCTTACCACCTTACACTGGCCCGGGCGCGCTCGGGGGGGGGCATCACGCCGCTGAACACGCCCAATTGGAAGAGAGCTGCAAGTACGACAGATATTATAAGTATGGCCCAACGTAGGTCATGAGGTATTCCCTGGCGCTCTGCTGGTGGAATCCGTTGTCCGAGTATGCTGACGTCTTGCTTCGCAGGCATTGCCTTTCACTCTTCGATAACTATCAAAAAAAGTATATACGGCGATGGGAAAGCGTCTTTGGCAGATTATCTTTCACTTGCCTATTTTCTCGATCAGGTGGTTGCCCATTATGAGCGTGTCCGCGCCCGTGTTCTCCAGTGTCCAGAGCGCGTCCTCGGGCGAGAGAACTATCGGCATGCCGTGCTTGTTGAAGCTTGTGTTGAGCACCGCGCCGATGCCTGTCTTTTTTCTTACGTTCTCGATTAGATATCTGTACAGCGGGTTTTCGGCGCCGAGTATCTGCGGCCTTGTGGTGTGGTCCACGTGCGACGCCGCAACAAGAGCCCCAAAGTGCGCGTCCCTGACGTGGTTGGCGCTCGTCATGAACCTGTTCGGTGCCATGTAGTCGTCAAGGAGCTTGCCGGCGTCTTCCTCGAGAATGGTGCTTGCGAACGGCTGGTAGTAGGGCCGCTTCTTTATTATCAGGTTTATCTTGTTACGGTTCTCGGCATCGCCAGGCAGGGCGAGCACGCTCCTGTTGCCCAGGGCCCTTGGGCCGTATTCCATTCCGCCCTGGAACCAGAGGACTATTCTGTTCTTTTCGGATATGAGCTCCGCTGCAAGGCGAGCAGGATCCTTTGTCTCTTCGCAATTGAACGTTCGTGCCGACTTGAGGCTCGCCTTTATTGCAGTCTCGCTGTAGGACGGCCCGAGATACATGCTCGTTACCTGCTTGTCGGGCATGTGCCCATTAAGCATGAAGTCAACGTACATCGCTGCCCCGTACGAAAGCCCGCCGTCGCCCATGTGCGGAAACGCAAAGAGGCTCCTTACTTCCGGCATGCGCTCCATGAGCTGGTTCGCCTTCACGTTGGAGAAGAAGCCGCCGCCGACGGCGACGTTCCTTATTCCGGTTTCCTTTACCCACTGCCCCACAAGCGCCGTTACCTGCTCTTCAACGTGCTGCTGGACCGCATAGGCGAACGACTCCCTGTCGTGCCTCGCCAGGATGTGATCCTTCATGTACTCAGCAAGCAGGAACTCGTTCCGCGCCTTCTTTCCTGAGACCAGCTTCTTCGAATGCCGGTCGTACCTGCACATGCCGGAGAGTTCCTCCAGCTTCTTCGGATATGAATACGCCGCAAGGCTCATGAGCTTGCCCTCATCCTCGCCGTAGCGCATGTCGCAGGCCATCGTGGCTGCGCCGTAGAATATGCCAAGGCTGGCGCCGGCGCTGAACTCTGCGAGCCTCTTCAGCGCGCCGCGCTCTCCTATCGAGACTGTGCCGCTTATCCCGTCGCCCGCGCCGTCCAGCGTGACCACCAGCGCATCCCTGAAGCCCGATGCGTAGTAGGCGCACGCGGCGTGCGCGGTGTGGTGCTCGACAACGTACATCTTCTTGCCCGCAAGTTCGCTGCTCACTGTGGCCAGGCGCTTCCTTGTTATGCGCGTGCCGAGCGACGTGCCCACGGCGCGCCAGAGCGCCCGTGGCCTCTGGTCCTGGACGAGGCCGTAAGCAAGATTCGTTACGTGGAGCCGCAGCCTCGAGGGCTTCGGCAGCTCCCTGCGCCACAGCAGCCTCCGTTGCATGCCCCACTTCGGGAACACACGCGATACCAGCGCGTTGCCGCCGATCCATGCGAGCGCAGTCGCCTGCACCTCTTCCGGATCGCTCTTGTGGATGTGGCGGACGCAGTTGTAAGGGAAGCCCACGTCGTTCTTCTTCTTTGTGAAACGCTCCTCGTTCGCGGCGATGACTGCGGTGCAGTCTTTCACCAGCGCGGCTCCGGCATCGTAAGAATCGGCTATTCCGAGTACGGTCATGAAATCAGCGCCCTAACCGACATAGTACACGTTTGTCGGTATGCTCACTAAGGTTGGTGTTTCCGAATATATAAAATAGGGTGGTACGTCCGTTGGCATCGTCACGTTGAACAGATTAACCCAGTTTCCGCAGTGCGGCCTGCCGGACCAGACCACGTAGCTGTGCTCCGCGAAGGTCGAGCAGCTTTCAGTGCCCGAGACCGCGGTTATGCCCTGGCCGGTCGGCCTCCCCACGTAGAACGGGAAGTTGGCGCCGGTGTAGGATATCAGCGTTGTGGTGCCGTTGAAGAACGCCTCTATGTATATCGGCGCGGTGCGGTCCACGCTGGCGTTGAAGCGCAGGAAGTCAGCCGGCTGCATGACTATGAGCTGCGGGTACCGCATCCACCAGTAGTGGAACTCGCTTATGTAGTAGTTGTTGACGTACAGGAAGCCCAGGAGGAGGGCAACGGCCGCGATATTCACCAGCTGCATGTCGCGGCCCTTCACCGCAAGCATCCTGTCTAGGCCGATGCCGATTACCGCGGCTATCGCAGGCACGGCCGGTATTATGAAGCGCTCCAGCCTGTGCGTGGGCAGGTAGGTTATGTGGAACGGATTGAGGCTTATGCCCACGTGCATCGGCCCGAACTCGAGCAGCAGGAATACGAACGCGAACCACGCCATGAAGAAGTACGCCCGGCGCTCGCGCAGGACGAGGAGCGCCGCCGCTATCGGCACGAATAGGTAGAAGTACACCCCGTACTCGTAGTTCTGGGGCCCGGCGAAGAAAGTGACGTACAGGCGCTGCAGCAGGCCCTGCAGCGCGCCGCCGGTTATAACGCTGAGCAGGCGGTACTGGAACATCAGGTCGGTGTAGTAGCTGAGGTCCGTGTTCGCCGAGGGTATTGTCGGGCCGCCGTTCACGGCCGTGCCTATAGCGCTGTAGAACCTGGAATTGACGGTGAACACCGCGAAGGGCATGTTTATCGTGGCCGCGCTGTATATGAACACTAGTATGAGCGGCGCCGCTACGCCGTAAATCACGAACAGGCTGTCGCGGTTTATGCTCAGCTTCTTCCGGAGGAGCTCCACGAGCGCGTAGAGGAGCACGAACGCTATGACTATCGCGGCCTCGTAGCTTATGAGCCATGCAACAGCAAGCAGCAACCCGCTGGAGAAGAACTTCAGCCTGTCCTTGTCTTTCTCGGCGAGCATGAGCAGGTACAGCGAGAGCGCGCCCACGAAAGCGAGCGGCGGATCCTCGCTCACGTTCACGGAGAACTGAGTCATCAGGGGGAAGACGCTAACGAGGAACGCGCTGAGCAGCGCCGCCCGGTCGTTGTATTTCAGCCTGACTATGAGGAACGTCACGACGATGAGCCCGAGGTACGAGACTATGTCCCAGAGGCTGGAAGAGAGATTGTTGACCCCCAGGAGCAGGTAGGTGATCGCTATTGGCAGGAACTGCATCAGCCTGACGGAAAAGATGAAACCGGGGTTTATCCTGAAAACGCCCTGCACTACCGCGCCGGCAAGGTACAGGTACGTCGGGTCGTCCCCGTACATGCTCGGGCCCTCGTAGTGAGTAAAGGCATAGTAGGCCGCGTTCGCCAGTATCAGCGCGAGCGCCGCGAGCACCAGTGCGCCGTAGTTCCTCTTGAAAAAGCCCTCTTTCTTTTTCGCCATAGAATCACGAGAAGGCCACGGCAGCGTACGCCACCACGCTCGAATAGTCGCCGGTGGAGTCCCCCGAGTTTGAGTAGTTGAGAACTGTGCCCGATCTTGCGCCCACGCCCTTCGCGAATAGCATTGCCGTGGTTATGGGTCCGAAGCCGCATGCGCTGTCGCCAGTCTCGGCCACTAGCCTATTGAACGCGACGTGGTCAAGGCGCCTCATGGCCTCGAGAAGCTGCGAGTCCTTTGCCTTTGCCACATCCGCGGGCTCGTAGTGGTCGAAGTCGGAGCTTGCGACGACCACCACGTTCCTGCTGAGTGCCTTGGACGCATTGAGTATCGCGTTCGAGAGCAGCTCGCTGGCTTCGGGAGACTGGTTGCCCAGGCATATGAAGCAGAACCGCTTTCCGGGAAGGGCGCTCTGCAGGAAAGGCAGCTGAACCTCCACGGAATGCTCCCTTGCATGGGCGTCCTCGTCCAGGTAGATGTGCTCTGAGAAATGCGCTATCGATTGCGAGAGCGCCTCGTCGTTCGCCGCAGTGCCAAGCGGCGTGTTCCAGTCGGACATCGACACAGCGATGGGGGCGCCGTCGCCTGTGTGGCTGGGCCCGACCACGATGACAGTGTCAACCGCAGCTATATCCCGCTTCAGCTGCATCGCCTTGTAGGTGAATGCGGCAGTCTTGCCAGAGTATTCGTAGCCGGCGTGAGGTGCGACATACGAGACCGCGCTCGAGACCGATGTGCCGTCGACCTTCGCGGAGCCTAGCGCGCCCCTTACGAATCCTGAAAGCTCATCCGCGTCGACAGGGTAAAACTGTCCCGCAAAAACGTTCTCGCGCATTTGTCTTCGCCGTGGTTATTTCTTACTGTACTTGAGGTTCTGCAGATACGCCCTGGCTTCCAGCGCAGCCTTCGCGCCGCTCCCCGCCGCGGTGACAGCCTGCCTGTAGACCCTGTCCGACATGTCCCCTGCAACGAATACGCCCTCTATCTCCGTCTTGACCGCGTCCCTTGTTATGGCATAGCCCTGCTCGTCGAGCTTGAGCTTGCCCTGGAGGAAAGCGGTGTTCGGGGTGTAGCCTATGGCGACAAACACGCCATCAGCTTTAAGCTCCGTGGCAGCGTTGGTCTTCACGTTCATCACCCTGACGCCCGAGACTTTGCTCGTGCCAAGGACCTCCTCGACTACGCTGTCCCAGACGACCTTTATCTTGCTGCTCGACATCACGCGCTCGGCCATTATCTTGCTGGCCCTGAACTCGTGGCGCCTATGCACTATCGTGACGCTGCTCGCGAACTTTGTAAGGAACAGCGAGTCCTCCATCGCGGTGTCTCCGCCGCCTACGACCACGACGTCCTTGCCCTTGTAGAAGGGCGCGTCGCAGGTCGCGCAATTGCTTACGCCCTTGCCTATGAACTTCTGCTCGGACTCGATGTCGAGCCAGCGCGCCTTCGCTCCGGTCGCGAGTATCACGCAGTTCGCAAGGTACGTGTCAGCGCCGACAGAGACCTTGAACGGCCTCGCGGAGAAGTCGACCTCTGTTACGTTGTCTTCAACAAACCGCGCCCCGAACCTCTCTGCCTGCTTCTTGAATTTCTCCATCAGTTCTGGCCCCTGAACGCCCTCCGGGAAGCCAGGATAGTTCTCGACAGTCGTGGTGAGCGTAAGCTGGCCGCCCTGTTCGATACCCTCTATCATCAGCGGCTTGAAGTCATCCCGCGCCAGGTATATCGCGGCGGTGTAGCCCGCGGGCCCTGAGCCTACAATCACCACGTCCTCCACGGTCTGCAAGGAAGCACCCAATGCTATTGTCTGCGCAAGTAATTAAAAGCTTCCCAGATAAGTTAGCGCCGGCGACCTAATGCTGTGCGTCAACGGGACGAACATAGCGCTCGATAGGCGCGAGCGCGGGAGCGACATAGACTTCATATCGCACGCGCACAGCGACCACACGTCTGCTGCGAAGCGGTCGCAGAACATCCTCGCAAGCGGCGAGACCATGCGGCTCATGGGCAGGGACTGCTCCCACTCCGCCTCGATTGCTGACCGCGGCGCCTCCCTGAGGCTTCTAGACTCCGGCCACATGCTCGGTGCGAAGCAGCTATGCATAGACGACGCCGGCGGCGGGGAGCGTGTGGTCTACACCGGCGACTTCAAGATGCAGGAGTCTCGCACCGCTAAGCGCATACAGGCCGTTGAAGCAGACACGGTGATAGTCGACGCCACGTATCCGGAACCGTGGCTGAGGTTCGATGACAGGGGCGAGGTCGAGTCGCAGATGCAGGAATGGGCGCGGGACACGCTACGGCAGGGTGCTGTGCTTTTCAGCGCGTATGCGATGGGCAAGGCGCAGGAAGTGATAGCGATACTTAACGAGATAGGCATAACTCCGGTGGTAAGCAGGAGGATAAGCGCCGCGTGCGGCGTCTACAGGTCGTACGGCATAGGCCTGGACTATGCCAGCGCGTACGACGCAGGGAGCGACTACGAGTCTCTGATGGGGGGCAATTTCGTTGGAATAACGGATTCGCGCAACCTCGACGAGCTGAAACGGTCGCTGGGCAGGATACACAGCAGGCGCGTGTTCACGGCAGTTGCGACCGGGTTCGCCAAGAAGTTCAGGTTCGGCACGGACGCGCAGTTCGCGCTGAGCGACCATGCGGACTTCGCGCAGTGCGTAGATTACATAGGCGCTACTGGCGCAAGGCAGGTCTTCACGTACGGCCACAGCTCTGAGGAGCTTGCGGAGAACCTGCGCAGGGCAGGATACCCGGCAGCTCCTTTCTGCCGGAAGAGGGGCGAACTCGCGCCTATGCAGGTCGCCGTGGCGCGCCGGAGCGGTATATCTCCTTCATGAGCGCGCCGAAGCGCTGCCTCGCATTCTTGTATTCGCGCTGCATTGACTTGTTGCCGAGGCTCATCTCCTGCCGCGTATAGAGTATGACGTCGTAGAAGTCCGCGAGCTTCACGATCTTGCTCTCAATCGTGGACCTTTCGTTGTACTCGTTGAAGAGCGCGTACACCGAAGCTGACATCTTCCTATCCTTCAGCTTGCTCAGCGCATGATCCATGGTCAGCCTCTCAAGGCTGTCGAGCTGCCTGCGGAGCCCCTCGCTGACCTCCCCGTAGTTGTACTTCGAGTCGTGCGGCAGGTCCCCGCTGATGACTTCGGGCACGTCGTGTATGAGCGCGAGCTTAATCGCCTTGCTCGTGTCGTTCCTCACGCCGTGGCTGTTCAGGTACTCAGACAAGACGAGCGTTATGAGCGCGACATCGCCTATGTGCTCCATCACGCTCTGGCGTATTATGAACTTCCTCGTGCTGTAACGCGTTATGGAGGAGAGCCTGCTGAGGACGTATGACAGGTAATCGTACACGTTCTTGTTTATCGGGTCCGCCATAGATTTACCGGTATAGATATCTCCGTGCGCATAATTATAATACAATGCTAAGCGGCGGGCGCGCCATTGGGATGCGCGGCGAGACGACGCAGTGCCACGGCAAGGTTATTATTTGTTGACAGAGCAACACACGCATGCACGGCGAGTTCGCGCTGTTCACAATCGCTTCGTTGCTGTTAATGCTCCCCGGCGCGGCGTATTCAGCAAATTCCACGCAGATAACTCAGATGCTGATTTCTCAGGCATACCAGCAAATCAGCTGCAGGACCAACTTCACGGTGTCTTTCATAGGCAGCATCGTCAGCACAATACCGTCGCTATCCAACACGCTGAATCCCGACGCCACCGCCTTGCAGCAGGATACGCTGTGGATGCGGGGTCTTGCAAATGCAGGAAATGATACGGCATTCCGGAGCTACGTGGCGCAAACGTACGACCCTGAACTGAACCTTATAAGAAAAGACGTAGCGAGGGGATTGCAGGGCGTTAACAGGACAAGGAACCAGACCTCCACGATAAGGGAGGCGTACAACGCCTCAAAATCGGAGCTGGACGATTGCGAGCTATCCGCGCTGAAGAGTTACGCTGGTTCGAAAGTGCTCCTCTACAATTCGGCACTGGAATACTTCAACGGCAGGATAGCAAACCTCAGCGCCATGGGGCTCAACACCAGCGCGCTTACACAGCTGATGCATAGCGCGAATTCGCAGATAGTCGCGCCGCTGCAGACGGCGATAACTGGGGCCGCTAACGTCACACAGGTCAGGAGCGCTCTTGCGGAGTACTGCCTTTACGACGGCTGCATTGATGGGACGAATTTCCATCTCCAGGCGCACTTCAAGCTGGTAGGCCTTCAGTTGGTCGTTAACAGGCTAGACACGTCGGCCATCACTGATACGACGGCGTTAGAGCGCGCAGAATCTAAGCTGAACGGAGATTCGGTGCTGCTGAGCGGCATCGGCACCTCTTCGTATACGGCAGGGCAGGCGGCGCAGCTGCTCGACGACTTCAAGCTGATTATCGCACTCCTCAGGAGCGCTTTCAGGCACTGATGGTGTTTCGATGAAAAGAGTCGTAGAAATCGGAATCGTTGTCCTGGTGCTTATTTTTGCGGCGGTTATGGCATATGCGCTTGAAGGGCAAGCGCCCGTGACGCCCGCAGGCAGAAACTCGGCCGAGGCGCAGGTTTTCAACTACACGGAGATAATAAATGAGACGGGATTCGGAAGCAACTACACCTCCCTGCTAAGCTCGGCAAACCTTTCTTCGCCCTGAGCGCGCCTCTGGCTAAACCGAGCCGGGATAATACTGCTGGCCGCTTGCATCGATGAACATCGTGTACGTTGCACCCACGAAGCTGCTGTTCTGTGCGGCGCCCGACGCAAGCCACACCATCACCGTGTATTCGCCGGCGCCGTACTGCGCGGTTAGGGAGCTCATCCTGAAGCCGATGCTGAACGCGCTGCCGCTTGTGGCATAGCTGTCCGCGACTATAGTCTTGATGCCTGGATAGTAGTAATTGGAGTTCCTGACTACGCCAGCTATCCGAGCCCCGTAGCCATAAGAAGAAGTGGCGTTAAGCTGCTGGGCGGTCATGTCCGGCGCTTGCGGATCGTAGCTGATGGACACCTCTTCAATCCCGTACTTGCTCAGCGTTCCGGATAGGAAGACGCTGCCGTTGCTGAAGCGCGGAGTCCCGCCGCTCCAGCTTATGTAATTGTCTATGAAGTCCTGAACCAGGTAGATCCTGCCAGAATCGTACGCCACGCCTATGCTTACTTGATTGTGGTCAGGGTCTAGTATGTTGAGCCGGTGCTCGTCGTTGCAGCAGGCAGAGTCGTTGTACACGAAGCTGTATTCCATCTGCTGCACCGCGGACATGGGCGCGATGTTGCCGTAGCAGTTGAAGAGCACGCACACCCTGCTGGCCTTGTACGCTATGTTCTCGCTGACAGCGCCGGTTCCGTTTAGGAGCGTGTAACGCATATAGGGCTTGAGCCCGTGCACGTCCCAGTGGCTGAAATAGCCGTACTGGAGCATGCTGTCTGCGTGCTGCTGCCCGGACTGCGTGTACGAGAGCGACACGGGCGGAATCCCGTACGCCTGCCTGTCCTGGTTTATGAGCTGCAGCGCGTATGCAACAAGGCTTGCGTTCTGGTAGTTCTGCTGCGGTATCGTCGTCGTGGAGGAAGGATACTGGGCAGTGGATGTGGAGCTCGTGCCCGGAAGCAGCTGAGGGTTGCTCAGCGCAAGGAATGCAAGCTCGGCCAGGAGGGCGCATGCGACCGCTAGCGAAACCAGCGCTATCGCGGCGCTCTTTCTCCCCTCGGACTCGTTGACCACCACGCCACCGTAAATGGGCCCGCTGAGATTTGAACTCAGGACCTTCCGATCTCTGCTCTTGATAGAACCTCTTTCAGAAGTCCTCTATCAGTCGGACGCTCGAACCAGGCTAAGCTACGGGCCCCGATAATGATGCTTCGCTCCAGCTTAAAGTTTTTTCTACTCCAGGGGCACTTCCTTGACCCTGCCTTTCGGGGCCTCCTCCTTGAATACTTGGCTCTGGAAGCGGTAGAGTGTGATGCCGGGCTGCGACCAGTGGTTGGGCCCGAGTCCTGCCTTTATGCACGCCTGCTCCAGAAGCTCTTGCGCATCCCAGTGCTGCTCGACGGCAACTATGGGAAGAAGCAGCCCGCTGTACGAGCCATACTCCACAATCACGCCGTCGCGACCGATCTTTATTGCTTTAAGCCTCTTTTCGCTGCCGCCCTCTACAGGCTCAGGCTCGGTGAGTATGCTCGCCTCCACCGTGATGTCGTCGAGCTCTCCCTTGGAAACGGGCACGAAGCGAGGATCCTCAAAGGCAGCTGCGATTGCGGCATCTACGATGCCCTCGTTGAGCGGGGCTATAGCCCTGGGGAAGCCGATGCAGCCGCGGAGCTCCCTCGTCGGGTAGTGCTCAAGCGTCACGAACACACCGCGCCTCTCCGTGAAGTGCGCTATGTTCTCCGCGACCATGCGCTTCTCGAAGCGCGGCGTAGTCAGGAATATCTCTATGCTGTCCCTGGCCGCCTTGACGAGTTCGGCACCCTGCCTTTCGTCGTAAAGATGCATGCCGTGATATGGGTGTGAAAAGCTTTAATACAATTGAGTGAAAAGGTTTGCAAGCGGTGACCAGGGATGCTTGCAGCCGGAAAAGATTCGATGCGAAGGAGGCTGGTGATATTCACGGATGGCGCGGCCAGGGGCAACCCCGGCCCTAGCGCGTCGGGCTTCGTGGCGTTCGAGAACGGCAAGGTTGTGCGGAGGGAAGAGGCCTACAACGGCGAGGCGACCAACAACCTCGCGGAGTACAGGGCCATCGCCGCTGCGCTGGAATGGTGCGCCAAGTTCCTCAAGGACCCGAAATCCGCGCACGTGTCGCTCAACTCAGACAGCGAGCTTGTGGTAAGGCAGCTGAACGGGGAGTACAAGACGAAATCCGCGCAGATGAAGGCGATGAACAGGAAGGTTTCGAGGCTTGCGGGCGCTTTCGGCATGGTGGTGTTCGAGAACGTGAGGCGAAGCAACAGGTACGCGAGCGAGGTGGACAAGGCGCTGAACCGCCTCCTTGACGAGGTGGCTGCCGCCAAGAATAGACAAACGACGGATGCAAAGTGATGCCCTAAATATATCCTGAGCGTATAGTATCTGCTTGTGGTTCGATGTCGCTATTTCAGAAGCCGCAGACTGGGGACTTGGAGGCGGGCAGGATATTGAGGGAGGCGGCCAAGGAAATGCATTTCAGGGAAGGTCGATTCCTTGGAGCGGTTGGCAGCTGGCTGATTTCTGGTGCGACCCGGGAGGGCATGAGCAGGATAGCAGACGCCTACGGAAAGCTCGACGCGCTCGCGCCCATGGCTCGGAGCGGCGATCGCGGTGGCTGGAGCGGCGCTGTTGCCCATCTGTTCAGGCCGCCAGAGCAGCCTCGGAATGACGCAGCCACAAGAAGGGTGATGGACGCGCTGTCCGAGAGCATGATGGCGATGCCTGAGGCCTACTCGCTCGCGTTCAGATGAGATAATCCTGCGCATAAGGAGTCTGACAAGAGACTGCTTAGGAAGTACATTCCGATAGGCTAGGCGCAGCCTGCCGAATCCGACGCAACGTTTAAATATCTCGCTCTGAGAGTGTAGATTGGTGACGTTCTTCAGAGTGTGCGTGCTGGAAACGGAGGCGCAGTGATCGAATGGCGGAAAGACTACCCGAAAAGCAGGAGCCTAAGAAAGCCGCAGCAGAAGCGAAGGGCAGCGGGATGCGCGAGGTTCCGGTAGATGCGAAGGAGCACTGGCGCAAGGGCAACTTGCTTTTCGAGGAGAGCAAATTCGACGACGCGGTCAAGGAGTACAACGACGCACTGCAGATAGATTCCGAGTATGCCGATGCGTATTTCAACAGGGCGCTCACCGAGCGCCTGACGCAGAACTACTCTGCAGCGAAGAAGGACCTTGAGACCGTGATGGAGCTGCAGCCGAAGAGCGCAGATGCGCCGCTGCTTATAGGCGATATCGCCGAGGGCAACAACGACTTCATAGGCGCACGGTACTGGTACGAGCGCGCCCTCGCCAACGACCCCGACTACGCAGAGGCCAAGAACAGGCTGGAGCAGATAGACCAGAAACTTCACATAGAGGTGGGCGAGGATATCAAAGGCACCGGCGCGGCCAAGCAGCTCCAGAAGGAGATGCAGAAGTACGAGGAGAAAGAAGCCGTAATGGAGGAGGGCCAGATAAAGAGAGTGCCGTTCTTCAAGTCGAACGTGAAGTTCAACGCGGTCATCGGGCTCAGGAAGGCGAAGCAGTATCTTACAGACAACATCATACTCGCAATAAGGAGGCCGGAGCTGTTCAAGAAGTACGGCAAGAAGCAGGGAGTCGGCCTGCTGCTATACGGCCCGCCTGGCACCGGAAAGACGCATATCGTGAGGGCCATTGCCGGCGAGTCCAGAGCCAACGTCATAATCGCAAGGATAAACCAGATTGTGGACATGTACACGGGCAACACCGAGAAGAACCTGCACGCGATATTCGATCAGGCAAGGAAGAACGCACCGTGTATAATATTCTTCGACGAGCTCGATGCGCTAGGGATAAAGCGTTCCGGTGGCGGTGGCGACGGAGGCGGGGAAAGCAACGCGATAAGGCTCGCAATAAACCAGTTCCTCGTCGAGATGAGCGGAGTAGAGGAGAACCCAGAGGGCATATACGTGGTCGGAGCCACGAACACCCCCTGGGACATAGACTCCGCGCTCAAGAGGAGCGGAAGGTTCGGCGAGACGCTGTACATAGGCGCGCCCAAATACGGGGACAGGAAGGCGCTGTTCGAGCTCTACACGAAGAACACGCCGAGGAAGGGCATCAGCTTCGGCAGGCTTGCCAGGGCGACCGCGGGATTCTCGCCAGCAGACATAGAGAGGATTGCGGACCGCGCCAAGATGCGCCCGCTGCTTCACGAGTACTCGTCAAAGAAGGAGAGGATGCTCACGACCAGCGACATCCTCGACGTGCTCAAGGACAAGGACTTCGGCGGAAGCTCCCTGGACGAGTGGTACGCGATGGTGAAGAAGGACATCATAAGCAAGACCGAGACGCAGATTGTCGACGGGAAGAAGCAGACCATAGTCAAGGAGGGCAAGCTCGACCCGCAGGAGAAGATACTCTACAAGGCGCTCATAAAGGACATAAAGAAGAACACCAGCGAATGGAGAATACTCCTTAAGAAGATAATGCGCTGGTGGGCGCTGCACGCATCGTGATGCGGCGCAACGTGGCGCGGCGGCCCGCGGGCGTCCTTTTCACCTGATGTAGCTCGTATCGGTCGTGGTCTTTATCTGCGGCGCCTTCGGAAGCTCCTTGCTCTTCAGCTCCTTCTCGAGGTTATCCACATTCTGCGACAGCACCATGGACAGTGCCCGCGCCGTTGCCTTGGTCACCACGAACTCGCCAACAGGCTTCTGCTTCAGCATGTCGATGAATATCATGCCTATCTGGCCCTCCTTCTCGATCTCGCCCTTCTGGTTCTTTGCGGCCTTCATCTTCACTATAACCGCGACCTCGTCCGCAAAGACAGGCTTTATGTTGGATTTCGCCAGGTCTATGTTTATAGCTTGTCCCCCTTCCATATATTCACACAAAGTATTCGTTGCGAAGCATTATTAGACCTTGCAGAATCTGGGCGTGATGCCGGATGGACCGCAAAGAGCCGAGCCTGAAAAGAGGAAGCTATCTCGTCTTCGCAGACCACAAGTTCGCAGCCGAAGCCAGCGGCGAACTGCGCAGGCTGTTTGGCGATGCATATTCGGGAGGCAAGGTAGAGGACCAGAGCCCGTTCTTTGTAGCCGCAATAAGGGGCGGCAGCGCAAGGGTACTATCAAGGGTCAGGGCGAAGAGGCCCGTTTTCGTAGACGCGGTGATCCCGGTATACGCCGTGCTTGAGAGCATGGGAAATGAGTATGAAAACGTGACGGACGCCGTCGCCAAGCTGGTGCGCAGGAGGGAGACGTTCAGGATCGAGGCGAAAAGGCTGGGATCGGGACTTCAGGACAGGGCAAGGTCCATAGAAGTGACTGTGGGCCGGTCACTCGAGAAACTGGGACTGAAAGCGGACCTCAAGAAGCCGGACCAGGCAATCTACGTCATTCTCCTGAAGGACGAAGTCGTCATAGGGAAAGTTGCACCTAAACAAGTGGACAACCATGTGCTTGACAGGTTTAGACCTGTACAATGGGAGGTTGCAGGGAACATAAATAGGGCGGAATTCAAGCTGCAGGAGGCAGCCGAATTCTTCAGGATAGACCTTTCCAGGATAAGGCTTGCGCTGGATGTCGGGGCCGCACCTGGAGGCTGGACGCATTACCTGCTTGAGCAGGGCATAAAGGTCGTTGCGGTGGACAACGCGCTGCTGGACTATGAGAACATGGACAGTAGGTATCGCACTTTGGTGCTCGCGGACAAAAATGAGCTTTCGGAACTAAAAAAGGCCGCAAGGACAGTGAAGAATATCGACATTGAAGACGTCAAGAAGAAGAGCATGGCTATGGAGGGATACGACTTGATCCACATAAAATCGCATCTTAAGGGAGGCAGTGCGGGCATACTAGGCCGCATGGGAGGCTTCGATCTGCTTACTATAGACACAAACACAGCTGCGGCAGATAGCGCGGAGATCGCCATCACTTTATCGGAATTCCTTAACAAAAGTGCGCAGCTTTTGATGACAATAAAGCTTTTCAGCAGGAACGTGAGAAGGCACGTCTCCGCCGCCAAACAAGCACTCGGGGGGCATTACAAGGTCGTAGGAATGAAGAAACTCCCGCACAACAGGAATGAGCTTACCCTATACGCAAGAAAGATCGGAGGCCTTAGCCGTAGCCGAGGGCTAGCGGTCTGATGCACCGAACGCGGATGCCTGGGAACGTCATTTCCGGTGTTAATACCCTTCCTTATTTTTAATAATCGTAGCTCTGTAGAAATCCTACCAACAAAGAAATATAATAGTTGATGTGTCGGTGGATATTGTAGACCACATCGGTCACTTTCATCTCCCTCCTCTGCGTCTTCAGCAACCTACTCCTCAACTCGTCCCCGAACTTCCTCTTCTCAACCGAGTTTATGGTCTCGATGATTGGCCTCCTGTTGTATCTTTCCTTCGGGAAATGGCACCACAGCTTTCTTCTGTAGTGACCCTTTGTCTTCGACAGAGAGGTTCTGTACCTCAGTGGTATAATGGAATTTGCACCAATCTTGTGCGCAAACTTGTGGTTGCTCTCAGAGTCAAACCCTTTATCTGCAGTAGCATCTCCTATATCCACAATCGCCTTTGTCTTCTCCAGGATCGGTTTGAAAATCAACGCATCATTGACGTATGACCTTCTGTCCTCGGATGCGATTATCGCCTGTTTGTCGGTGTCTGAGGACAGAAAATGTTTCATGAAACGTTTGCGTTTATGCGGTCTGCCAATTCTGTTCTCATAATGTTGTGATGCGTGGTGCAACCTGTAACCTGTCGAGTCGATTGCTACGTTTGCAATCGTTCCTGCGAATAACTCGTAGGTCTTTGTGAGCAGGAAGTCCCAAACGTACGTTGGTATACGCAAGAAGAACTTCTCCAAAGTGGAGAAGTTTGGTATGGATTCGGTGAACCCGAAGTACGCCCACAACTCTTTCAAAAGTTCGACGACATCTCTGTATGATTTCCTTTCATGTTTCATTAACAGTATCACAACTGCATGTTGATGCTGTGTGTAGGTCTTCTTTGAAAACTTACCCGAATACGGTCTAAACACCCGTTTCACTTCCATGAAACAGGTTTCAATAAACTTCTTATACCATGAGTCGCTTATTTGTTTCATTTGGGTCGCCTAATAACCCAAATCGGTGGAAGGTTTTAATACCTTCTACCGTTATAAGAATAGAGGAATTCTACAGAGCCCAAAAAACTCTACACGAATTGCAAAAAACTCCACACGTTCCCTATTTTCGGCTTTCCATATCTATGATACGCCGTTTAAGCCTCTCGGCTTGCTGCTGCGAGAAGGTATTGTCTATCTCTTTGTATAGCTCCTGCTTGGTTGTGCTTATGTAGGTTAGGGTTACGCCAGTGCTTCTATGCCTGGCAAACTTGCTGGTCAGCACGATATTGCCGTTCGTTTGCTTGGCGAAGCTGGTTATGGCGTAGTGCCTGAGGCTGTGCGTAGTCAGCCTATGGAGCCTTCTGGGAGTCCTGCTA
>CAYNNI010000003.1:0-16040 GCA_964398805.1 Microcaldota archaeon
TCTCGTTATGAGGAGAAGCAGCTAAATGAACCGTTGGGTTGAATTCCTGAGCACGTTAAAAGGGAATCCGCAACGATCATCCTAGTCCGTACCTAGAACCAGTACAGGTGCTGCTGGCTGAAAAAGCCAAGGTGTGTCGGAGTAACCGGCGTTAGGGAAATCGGCAAATTAGTGGCGTACGTTTTCAATAAGCCATGTCTGCGCCCAGTAAGCGCAGATGACACTAATCAGGGAGCAACAACTGTTTATCAAAAACACAACTCACTGCAAAGCGGAAACGCTAAGTACGGTGGGTGACGCCTGCTCACCGCTAGTACGTGAACACCCACTTCAATGGGAATAAGCGCTAGCAAAGAGCGGGGGTAATTCTGACCCTCTTGAGGTAGCGTAATACCTCGTCACTTAATAGGTGACCTGCATGAAGGGCGTAATGATTGCTCTACTGTCCCAACGTTGGATCCGGTGAACTTACTACGCGGTGAACATGCCGTGATCTCCCAGTGGGAGAAGAAGTCTCCATGAAGCTTTACTACAGCCTGTAGTTGTTGCAATACGTGCTATACATAGCGTAAGTGGGAGCGTCGATGGGTGCGTTTTGGCGCACTCGGAGCGACAATGTAACACCACTTTTAGCGTGTGTTGCGGCTAACTCGCAAGAGGACAGCTGCAGGCGGGTAGTGAGACTGGACGGTCGCATTCGATAATGAAACGAAAGTGACCAATGCTCTGCTTAGGCGGGTTGGAAACCCGCTGTCAAGCACAAAGGCAAATGCAGGGCTGACTGTGCGTCGAAAAGCGTGGCGCGCAGACCGGAAACGGGGGCTTAAGGAGCTTTGGTATGCCCTTTTAATGGGGCTCCATGCTGTCAAACAAGTTACTCTGGAGGTAATCGATTCGTCGCTGGTGAGAGTCCACATCGACCCAGCGGTTTGATACATCGATGTGAGCCCGAGTTATCCCGGCCGTGCATAAGCGGCCAAGGGTTGTGCTGTTCGCACATCAAAAACTCACGCTAGTCTCGTTCAGTCCGCCGTGAGGCAGGACGGTATGATCTACTGGGAGTGTTAGTGCCAGAGGACAAGATCCCTTTAATACGAGAGGAACAGGGGGTCGGCGCCACTAGTGTACCTGTTGTTATAGCATCGCAGGGTAGCCACGCGCCATATGGATAAGCCCTGAAGGCATCTAAGGGCGAAGCCATGCCCGAAACGAGGCACTATGGCGGTCGCAATAGACGACTTTGATAGGACGGTTGCATATGCAGAGAGCGCAAGCGATCTGCGGACATACCGTTACTAAAGCCTAAAATGCAAGCTTTCTCCTCACTTTTTTCCTATATACGATAAGGCCCAGCGTAAGCCAGGTGCGGAGCAGAGACGTGCGCAATGGTTCTTATAACCAAACGCCAAATGATGTGGGGGCATAAGAGTCGCAATCCGGACGGGGGGAATCCCCTTTCTATGAGGAGCCTGCTTTCAGTAAAGGACTTGGACAGAAATGAGATATCGGAGATCATCGCCGAGTCGAACAGGATGCGGGGACTCTTTGAAAGTGGGAAGCGGCTGAAACTGCTCGACGGTGGGATACTTGCTACGCTATTCTACAAGCCCAGCACGAGGACCCGGCTCAGTTTCGAAAGCGCCATGCAAAGGCCAGGTGGCGGGGTCATCGGCTTCGTGGATAAGAGCTCCTCTTCTGCCATGAAAGGCGAGAGCCTCGCAGACACTGTGCGGGTGGTCTCCACCTATTCTGACATAATCGTCCTCAGACACAATGAAACCGGGGCCGCGAGGGAGGCTGCCTTGTATTTGCAGGCGGGCTCCTCATAGTGGGAGGCTCGAGCGCGAGCGACTACCTGCTCTGGGGCAGGAGAATGCAGGCAGGATCATAAAAGCGGTCAAGGCTTTGAAGGCCATTGGCGGCGCCTTGAAAGCACCACCTTCTGAATTGCCTTTACTGGAACTCTGCCTTCTACGGCCTCAAGGAAGGCGCGCACCAGCGCGCAATTAGCCAGCGCCCTGGCGGAGAGGTCTTTCTTTCCGGGGGTTTCGGAGCATATCGAGCTGGTGGCTCCGGCATGGAACATCAGGTCCTCAAAGGTGCCGTCGTGAAGGTCCAGCACTATCCCTTTCTTCAGCAGAGCGCCGAGTTCTGGCGCCTTATCGCCATGCGAGAAATGGCCGTCTATGTCAACGATGCCGTCATCGATCAGCTCGAAGTGCTTGCCCAGCGTAGCTCTAAGCCTATCGGCCAGGAAGCCGGGCATTTCCGTGTGCTCGAACGCGTACAGGTATGCCTTTTCCTCCTCTAGGTTCTCGTGCAGCGTCAGGAAGCCGCCCGCACCAGCTCTTCCAAGCTCATCGATGTGCTCTAGAAGCAGCTTCCCCTCTCGCGAGATGGCGCCGCCGTACGGATCTATGTCATTGTGGCAGTAGCCGGAGTTTGGCATCTCTTCGAAGGCGTTATGGTAGCTGCCCTTCAGCATGCCAGTAGGATTTACCAGCGGCAGGAAAGATACAGACACCGACTTGAAGCTCTCGAGAAGTCCGCTTTCGAGGAAATGCAGCAGTCCCCACACACCCGCGACCTCATCGCCGTGGAAGCCTGCGGAGATGAGAACCTTCTTTGCGGGGCTCTTCGCCTTGTGCTCCAGATAGAGCTAGCTTCTTAAATTGAGTTTGCAGTAATACTAGTGTGGCCGGAAGCTGGTCTGCGGAGTTCAGGCGCGCGCTTGGAAACTCCTCGAAGGCTGTAATAAAAGAGGCAGCACCAAAGTTGGGCATCAAGGGGCTCATCGCCAAGGCGGCAAGGATAAATGCGGGTGCGCATGTCGTACAGCTATTTGATGCGGATGCTGTTGCAAACAGGGCTCACGTCCTTGGCGCGTATCTTAACGCGCTTGTTGCGTTCAAGAATCGCACCAACAGATCGAAGAGCATCGCGATGGAGATGCTCCTGTTCGCCTCGCTTACAGACCAGATAGGCACAGCAATAAGGATTTCCGGGGCCAAGCCCGGGTCGCGGATTGTTGTTTTTGCGAGCGACAAAGAGTCATTCTCCAGAATTGCCCCGCTGCTGAAGGACGTCAAGGAATTCGTTGCGGATATCAAGCGCGAAAAGCGAGTTTTAAAGGTGCTTGGAGTTAAGAAGGTACACGACACCGACAGCGATATGCTGCGCGCAATGGCGGTATCTCGGCTTAGCGCATAGAAGGAGATTATGTACTTCGGGGTGTCGGACCTGTCGTAGCGCACAGGTCCCAGCCCGCGATGGAGCACCTGATGACCTACGGATGGGCCATCCTCATTATTTCCGTTGTCCTTGCCGCGCTCTTCCAGCTCGGAGTGTTCAGTGGAGTTGCGTCGCCTATGGCGCGACCGGGTTTGTGCCAGGTCATTAGGCCGTACGACACGGAAGCGCAGCGTACATCAGTCGCAGGCATGTGCAGCGGGCAGCTGCCACAGTACGTCGCGAGCTTCAACGGGCAGAGCAGCTACATTGATTCCGGAAGCAGCACCGCGCTTGCCCCGAACATGCTCACAATCACGGCATGGGTGAACTCAGGGGATGTGAATTACCAGCAGGACGGCTCCAGCGGCCAGTCCATAATCGCGGAGTCGCCTGATCCCGCCAACTACATATACTGGGTGCGAATCCAAGCAGGCAACCTTCTGGTTTCCATGTACGGCGGAGAAGTCTCGGCAGGCGGCGCAATTCCGAACAGCAATATCTGGTATTTCGTTGCGGTTACAGCATCAAACGGCGGGGTGATAAATGCATATGTGAACGGGAACAACGTGGCTTCCGGGGCTGCCGGAACCTCATATGCGAGCTACAATACGGTAATCGGCGATTCGAGGCTCGGCAGAGGGATACGGTTCTTCGGTTCGGTGGCCAACGTCAGGATCTACAACACCACTCTCTCGGCGGCAGAGATCCGCGGGCTTTACGCCGAAGGAATAGGCGGCGCACTGTAAGGCTGGATGCCCTTGCGGCGTGGTGGCCTCTGAACGGCGACGCAAAAGACTACAGTGGGAACAGGAACAACGGCATGCCGGCTGGCATCGCGTACTCTGGCAGCTGGACCGGCGGGTACGCCTTGCATCAGAGGATGGAAGCTTGCGGCAGGAATCGCGAGCCCCTCATTTCTTTGATGAGCGGTATGTACAGTTGAAAGCGCCGTGCACGAGTTCTGCCTTCTTCTTCCCGATCTTGTCGACCTTCATGAGCTCGTCCTTGCTTGCTTCTGCGATGCTCCTTATGCTGCCGAAGTGCGCGAGGAGAAGCCTTGACAGCTTGGGGCCTACGCCGGGAAGGTTGCCTATTATGCGCTCTTGGAGCTGCTGGCTGGTGTAGGTGCGCATTCCGCCCTTGGGGGACGGCTCCCGGGATGCCTCGGACTGCTCCCTTTTCGCGATGCTCGCCATCACTTCAGCCGCGTCGCTCGCGCTTCTTACCGGAAGCGCAACTATCCCGTAGTCGGTGTACAGCGCGGCTATCGTCCCGTTCATTACCCTGCTGCCGAGCCCGAACTCGGAGGCGTTGCCCTCTATAATCAGGATCGGAAAGGAATAGTGTTCTCTAAGCCGCTTTATCTGGGCGAAGAGCCTGCCGTTGATTATGGAGCTTTCGAAATCGCTCACGGTCTTGCGCTCCACGCAGACCCGGTCGGAGAGCACGAAGTCACCGACGTGTATGGTCTTCGTCTCAACGTCCACGCCGCTTGACGCGAGCGTGCCGAGAAGCTCGGCGTTCTTCTCCCGGGAGTCCGCTATTATCTTGGCCTGCTTCATGGGGTGCGCCTGGAGAATGTTATGTTCGCCACCGCGAGCGGCGCGCGGCTGTTGCTCTGGAGGAAGAACAGCATGTTGCCCTCCTGCCCGGAAGCAAGCGTCACGTTCAGTTCGTAGGAATGCATGCTGCCCGTCACGTTGAACTGCGCAAGCGTTCTTGTCGAATTCCCGACCTGCTGCACCACGTACAGGGTCTGCGGCGACGGGGAGAGCGCGTTTATCCGTATTGTTGTGTTTATGCTGTACGGCAGGCGGGAGCCGACCTTGCCCGCTATGTCAGTAAGATTGGCGAACGGCGCATACACAACGACCGCACCGGACTGCACGGGCACCCAGACCTGCCGGTACGTGCCGTTGAACGGCAGCAGGCTCGCCTGCCACTGCGTGGGTATCGGATACGAAACGTAGCTCCTGAAGAGCGATGCGTTTATAGCCTTGGACGTGGCGAATGCTATCGTGGTGTTGTCCGTGTAAACTGGGGAACCGAACACGCCGAAGAGGTACGTGCCGAGCTTCGCGAGCGACGTGTTGTTGTACGCTGTGCGGTCCAAGACGATGAACTTGGTGTCGTAGTTGAACAGTGTGAGCAGCGTCTGGTTAGTGTAGTTCTCGACTACCGGATTGGAGTAGCTGAGGTTGCCGTACAGCGAGAGCTGCTGGTCCTGCAGTACAAGAGGTATGTTGTACAGCGAGAGCGTGTCAGTCAGGTTGCTCCTGGTGACGTAGCCGCCAACCAGGGGCTTGCGGGTGATGCTGGTGTAGTACGTCGCCTTGCCCATGGAGAGGAGCGGCAGGTTGCTGTTCTGCGCGGGCTGCGTGGGCAGCTGGAGCACGGAGAAGTTTCCGGGCATCTGTGCGATGAGCGAGTACAGAGTTGGCACGCTGACCTGCGTCGTCACAAGCCTGGCTATGTCTGCGCTGAAAAGGGGCATGCCGTTGCTCTCTATCAGGAACAGGGCGGAAACCGCGCAGATCACGAAGAGGCTGTTCCCAAGCAGGCCGCGCTTGGCAGAGCGCCACCTCTCGAGCAGGAGCTTGACGCCCATGGCAGCCAGGACCGCGAGGAACATCGTAGTTACGAGGCTGAACCTGCCGGGCTCGCGTATTATGTTGAGGTACGGCACTGCATGGTAGAGATAGTACGGACCCGGCACGGAAGAGATGCTTCCGAAGAACTCGATTTGCGGACCCAGGGAAATCAGCCCGAATACCGCAACGCCGGCAATCCACAGCGCCGCGCGCCTGCCCTGCCTGTAGATGCAGTACGCCGCCAGGAGCAGGGCGGTGAAGGACAGGTATGCGGTGCGCTCCGCCGGCAGGCCCGCGTAGAGCGTGCTGTAGGTGCCCTGCGTAAGCCAGTGGAAGATGCCGTTGTAATAGCTCGGGGTAAAGAAGGACATGAGGTCCGCGCTCCAGAACTCGTTGTGCTGCGCGTCGTTGAGGTAGTTCGCGGAAGAGAGCAGGCCGCTGCCGTTGGTCAGCGCCGCTATTATCGGTATGAACAGCCATGCGCCGAGCACAAAGGCCGCAATCACGAACAGCAACAGGTTCACGCCGAAGCGGACGCTAAGCACCCGCGCCCTCTTGAATGCCAGATAGCCAAGGATAGTGAGCGCGAGCACGAGCACCAGCATTATGGTCTGCTCCATGCTGCCCATGAGCGCAGAGAACGCAAAGCTTGCGGACATTCCCAGCACGTTGGACAGGCGCCGTTCCTCGCGGATGCTCCTCAGCAGGAAATACATGAAAAGCGGGATCCACATGACGTTGACGAAGTGTATGTGGGCATATGCGGAAGCGATGTGGAAGCTGCTGAACGAGAACACCACGCCGGCGAAGAAGGCAGCGTAAGAGTTCTTGGTCACGTATTTGGCCAGGACCATCATCGCCAGGCCGGAGAGAACGAAGCTTAGCATGAACATTATGTTGTAGGCGAACACGACCCCGAGAGCCTGGAGCGGCGCGGTCGCAAGGGCCAGAAGGGGGCTCATAGTCTGGAAGACAAGATCGACCCCCACGGGCCAGTACAGCAGGGAGGTGTGGTATATGCCAGTGTGGAGATTGAACAGCGCGTAGTTTACCCACCATATGTCCCAGAGGTTCTGGTACGAGTCGCCTCCGGAGCCCGGAGTCGTGGAGTTCATGTTCAGCGTGAGCGGGTAGAACAGTATTATTGAGATGACCGCGAACGCAAGCGCAGCGTAGGCGTAGCTCCGCCATGGCCGGACGCGCAGGGTTATGGATGTGTCGTTGGTTTTTTCTTGCGTGGCTTCAGTCATATACTCAGTCTAGGCGCCCTGTAAAGCCGGACATCTGGCAGGGAACTGCAGTCGCAATTACTGGGTAGAATAGAGCTATAATGGTTGCCGTCTAGCCGCGAAACCACGGCACAAAAGCTATTTATAGGATGGTTGTTTAAAATGAACGATGGTGCGCTTGGATAGGAGAGTTCTTGTGTGTGCCGCTCTGGCTTGCCTGCTGGCGGGCGCGCTTCTGCCTGCCGCTGACGCCGCGTACGCGGTTACGAACCTCAACGTCACGGTCACGCTGAGCACGAACACGAGCGCGCAGGTGACCGAGATACTGACGCTTCTGATCAGCAACCAGTCGGTAAGCCAGTACACCACGAACAGGGTCGCGCTCAACCTCACCTTGAGCGACTGGCAGGCACTCATAGGGCCGCTGCTGGTGCAGCACATAATAAACCCCAGCCGCAGCGTGCACAACTTCAAGCTTCTGCCGGGATCGGTAGTGAACGTCAACGGCAACAGCATAGCATACATGCTGATGGGCTACACTGTCGACAACGTGACGCAGGTGAACCAGACCGCGCCCCGCACGTTCAAATACACTTTCAACCCGCGCGTATTCAATTTCGAGCATGGGGCAAGCGGGCAAGTGCTCACCCCCAACACTACGCTGACCGTCGTGCTTCCTAAAGGCGCCATGATACAGAGCATATATCCGCTGCCTGACTACCCGCCATCGGCATTCACGAACAACTACAAGAACACCACTTCCGTCTCGTGGTTCAACGGGGAGCCGCTATCGAAGTTCAATCTCACTTTCCTGATCGTGGAGGGCATACAGGAGGAGGTGACGAACTTCTTCCTGGGGATTTACCGCGTGCTTGGCGCGTTCGCCTACGTCATAATCGCAATAGTGGTGCTGCTGTTCGTCCTCTACACCTACCTTCGCGTAAGATAACGGGTGATTCTCCTGCACGAGTATGAGATCAAAGTCCTGAAACTACTCAAAGAGCGCAAAAGCGCGAGCGTCCAGGACCTCGAAGCCGGGCTCGGGCTGGGAACCGATGAGATCGTCTGGGCGCTGGAGAACCTCGCGAAGAGCAACGCGGTGACGATAACGCGGATGCGCACGCACAGCGTGGAGATCACTCCGGAGGGGCGCAGCTACATGGGGCAGTTCCCAGAAGAGGCGCTGGCAAGGTCTCTTGGCAGGAGAGCGGTGCCTGTGGAGAAGGTCAAGGACAGGATAGGGCTCATGTGGGCGAAGAGGAACGGCTGGATAGAGATCTCGGAGCGTGAGGTGAGGCTTACGGGCAAGGGAGCGGCGCATGCGAAATCCGATGCGGGATACGAGGCGCGCGCACTCATAAACGAGCTCGGCTTGGCTACGGGAGAGGCGCTGGAGAGGCTTATCGAGGAGAACACGGAGCTGGTGAAGACGCTGTCCGACAGGAACCTGATAAGGCTCAAGAAGAAGAGCGAGATAACGAAGGTGGCGATCGGAGGGGAGGCCGGGGCAGAAGCGCGCGCCGGCGCAACCGCTGCGCAGGGGGAGCTTACCCCGGACATGATAAAGAGCGGGAGATGGAAGAGTATGGATTTCCGCCCCTACGACATCAACGCGGCTGCGGAGCCCGCGTACGCGGCGAGGCCGCACCCGATGCACGAGCTCATAGACAGGATAAGGGGCATATGGCTCGGCATGGGCTTCATTGAGACTTCCGGGCCCATAATCGAGCCTGCGTTCTGGGTCTTCGACGCGCTCTTCGAGCCGCAGGACCACCCGGCAAGGGAGATGCAGGACACGTTCTACCTATCAAATCCAAGGACCATCGACATAGACGATGTCGAGCTCATCGCGAAGGTGAAGCGGGAGCACACGCTCGCGTGGAACGAGGCGTGGCAGGAGGAGCTTGCGAAGCAGGCGCTGCTCAGGACGCATGCGACCAGCGTATCCGCGCACCGCATAAGGGAGTACGCGCGCATGGAAAACGCCGAGTACCCGGTTAGGCTCTTCTCGGTGGGGAAGGTGTTCAGGAACGAGAGCCTGGACTACAAGCACCTCGCCGAGCTGCACCAGTTCGACGGCATAGTGATTGGAGACGGCCTTACGCTCGCAAATCTCATAGACGTGCTGAAGAGGTTCTACCGCCAGCTGGGCATAGGCAAGGTGGGCGTGCGCCCGTCTTACTTCCCCTTCGTGGAGCCTGGGCTCGAGATGTACTACTACGACGACGAGCTCAAGGACGAGATTGAGCTGTGCGGAGCCGGAATAATAAGGAGGGAGATAACGCGCGCCATGGGCACCGACAAGACCGTGCTCGCGTGGGGCGGCGGGACAGAGAGGTTCATGTTCAAGTTCCTGGGGATAAAGACAGTGACCGAGCTTTACAAGAACGAGGTATCCTGGCTGAGGTCCAGGAGGGAGCTCGGAGTGCAGTGATTGCATGGCGATAGCGCGATTCTCGGAAAAAGACCTCGAAAGGCGAGGATTCGGGATCAAAACGCTGGAGGAGCTTGCGCCAAAGATGGGAATCGAGGTCGGGCGCGCAGGCAGCGGCGAGGTCACCGTCGAGGTGACGCCGAACAGGCCGGACCTGCTGGACAGCGCGGGGCTGGTGCGCGCGCTGTCCGACTTTTCGGGCAGGAGGAGGCCGATCGAGGGCAGGTACACGGTCGGCGGCATTGCCGGCGAGATAATAACCACTCGTGCGGTGAACGCCATACGGCCCTGCATGGCGGGGATAATTGCCAAGGGCCTGGACCTTTCCGGTAACGAGCTGCGCTACCTCATAAACTTCACGGAGAAGCTTTGCGAAACGTACGGAAGGAAACGGAGGAAGTTCGCCATAGGGCTTCACAACCTGGACGTAGTCGGCTTCCCGCTTACCTTTGATGCTGCCCGCGACAGGGAATTCGTGCCGCTGGGCGCGACCAAGAAAATGAGCTTCGAGAGCATAATCGCCGGGCATGAAAAGGGCGTGCAATACTCGGACACCATTGCCGGCGGAAAGGACCGGGCCTATCCATACCTCCGCGATGCGAAAGGAAACATAATGGGCATGATACCGATAATAGATTCCGAGTTCACGCGGGTGACGGAGAGCACGAAGAACCTCTTCGTGGACGTGGCTGGAATGTCCAAGACAGGTATAGGCCTTGCCGCGAGGCTGCTTGCGTGTTCGTTCATCGATGCCGGCGCCAAGGTGTACCCCTGCAGGGTAATGTACGGCAGCAGGTCCGAGGTGGCTCCGGACATGGCCTACAAGGAGGTGAAGGTCAAGATAGGGGATATACAGCGCTCTCTCGGTGTGCCGGTGAGCCCGGACAGCGTGGTCGGCCTCGCAAACAGGCTCGGCCACGTTGCCGCGAAGCTGCAGAGCTCTCTGCTCGTGAAGGTGGCGCCGTACAGGGTCGATGTGCTCAACGAGCAGGACATAATAGAGGACATAGCGATAGCTTACGGCTACGACAGGATAGTGCCGCTTCCCCTGATAGGCTATGCCCAAGGCGCCCCGAACAGCGCGGTGGAGCGCACGTGCAGGCTCGCCGAGTTCGTGGTCGGGCTCGGGTTTACCGAAGCGATGAACAACTACCTCACCAACGAGGGCCTGAACTTCAAGAGCATGATGCTCAAGTTCGATCCGGACGACGTTGTCAAGGTCTCGTACGCAAAGACGGAGAACATCACCATGCTCAGGACCAACATACTTCACGGGCTGCTTCAGGACCTCAGCATATCCAAGGGCGAGCGCATGCCGCAGCGGCTTTTCGAGACCGGCAGCGTGTTCTCGGTGAAAGCCGGCAAGCCCATAGAGGGCGGGCACCTCGCCCTGGTCAGCGAGCATTCAAGGGCAAACTTCGCCGAGATGCGCGCCTTTGTCGAAGCTGCGCTGAAGCACATGCGCGTCGAGGACTACGCCCTTGAGGAGTCGGGCTATGCTTCATTGTGGGAGGGCAGGCGAGCCGAGATAAAGGTGAGGGGCAGGAGCATAGGGCATTTCGGCGAGGTGCACCCCCAGGTGCTGGAGAACTTCGAGATCGAGGAGCCCGTGGTTGCCGCGGAAATCGATATCGACCAAGTCTGACGTCCTCCCACGAGTAAACGGCGCTGTTGATGGCACGGCAGGAAATACAAATGCGCTTAACACCGGCACCTTCCCACTAAGGATAGGTAGACAAAAAGACATCAGCGGTAGATATTTCAATGGCCTCATTTCAAACATCCAAATCTATAACACCTCCCTTTCCACGAGCGAGGTACAGGGCCCGTATGCTGAAGGTATTAGTGGTGCGCCAATAAGGCTCACAAATCTCGTTGGCTGGTGGCCCCTCAACGGCGGCGCCAACGATTACAGCGGCAATAACAACAATGGCGCGCCCGCCAGTGTGACATATACGAGCAGTTGGACCGGAGGGTATGCTTTGCACCGAATAAGACACGAAAGTGCGCGCGAGAAGTTACCGCGTTATTCCGAAAATGGCGAGAAGCGCGCTCTTCCTTTTCCTTGGCCTGCCGCTTGATGCTGCCGGGTGCTCGCGCAGGTACCTGTCCTGCCAGGCCCTGAATCTTGCAAGCTTGCGCTTGTCTGCCTTGGCGAGCTTACTCTCGTAGGCGCGCTCCATGCCCTTCCACTCCTTCGTGCTGTGGCCGTACGGCACGCTCTCGCGCGTGCGGCGCGGCGAGTACGCATAGGAGTACAGCTGGCCGTAGTAGTCGTAGCTCTCGTCCTTGACGCTTCCAGGATGCATATGCACGCCCTGCTGGGCAAGCACGTCCTCGATGTGGCCGAGGTCGGTCTTGGGCATGCCGTTGTCAGCGTCAAGCGGGTTGTAGATTACCGTGGCCTTGAGCTCGCCGAAGTCGACTGTCGCCTTTATCACCGGCTCGAGGAGCATGAGGCTGTACTGCAGCCGCGCTGCGTGGCGCGCGTCCTGCAGCTCGTCCCTCCGCAGGTTGGAAAGCACCGCCCTGCGCACAGCGCGGTAGGGCATGCGATAGCTCTTGCCGTCCTCGGATATGAAGGTGCTTTCCCCTGGCTGGACGGCGGAAGACCGGACTGCTGATTGCGTGTGGTCCATGGCACTCACTCCTGCGCGGAAGCGCCTTCCTTGGGAGCCGCAGTTGCGTGCTGCGCATGCTCCGGCTTGAACACGTAGAAGTCCTTGAGGCCCTTGCCGCCGTTGGCAGGCAGGGCGAAGAAGTCCTTGAGCTCGCCGTAGGTCTTCCTGTAGGCGTGCGTTCCCTGCAGCTCAGCCACGTTCCTGAGGTACTTGTCCTTCTGGTACGTCCAGCCAGGATGCGAAAGCTGCCATTCGCTCTGTGGTATACTGAACTGCTTCTGGACCTTGTCGCGGTATATCTCCGGGAAGACGTTGAACGTGCAGAACGGCAGCACCTCGCCGTCGGGCATGGCGTAGCTTATGTCGCACTTCTCCACGCGGCGGATGTCGTAGTTGTACTCGTCCTGGAAGTGCATTATGCCGAGGAATATCGTCTTCATCTGTATCTTGCCCATCGTGGTGAAGTTGTGCTTCGTGAGCAGGTTTATGAGAAGTTTCGCGAAATTGAGGCTCTTCGGCTGCTTTGCCTTGTCCACGAACTTGCCTATGCTGAGCAGCGACCTCGCGGCTATGAGCCTCCTTGCGAGCCTGCCCTTGCCCTCCATCTCCTCGACGGCTTCCTGCAGGTGCGCCATGAGACCGTCCACGTCGAGGAAGTCCGTGATCGGAGTTATCTTGCCGTCGGGCTCGATGAATAGGTAGCAGCCTGCGCCGCATGCGAAGTGTATAGACAGGTCGTACTTGAACTCGCCAGTTAGCGCCTCGACGAACTTGGTTATGTTTCCCACGCAAGGGACTGAGAACCAGTGCTCCCTCCTTATCACGCCGTTCGTCTGCGCCTCTATCTGCTTTATCACGCCTGGTATGGTTATCCTCTGCGCTTCGCGCTGCCTCGCAGGCATGCGCCCGACCAGCGAGACCGGCTGGAAGTTCACCGCGCGGACCACGTCGCTGTTGTTTGCTGCGAAGTTTATTATCGCGCCGAGCTCGTTGTCGTTTACCGTGCGTATGACCGTGGGGACAAGCACGCAGCCCAGCTTGGCCTTGCGCAGCGCGTCGAAGGTCAGCGGAACTTCCCAGTGGTTCTTCGGGTTCGCCCTGGGGCTTACCCCGTCGAAGCTCATGTACAGAGTGCTCACGCCCGCGTGCCTGTACTTCTGCGCGAGCTCGGGCTTGAGGCCTATGTTTATGCCGGTGGTGTTGAGCTGTATCTGGTCGAAGCCCTCCTCTTTCGCCATTTCTATTATCTCAGGGAGGTCCTCGCGTATGGTGGGCTCTCCGCCTGTCAGCTGCAGAGCGTTGGCGGGTATAGGCCTCTGGCTCCTGAGGTTCCTGAGTATCTTCCTGATCTCGTCTAGCGTAGGGTGGTAGACCTCGTCGCCCTCCTTCGCGTAGAAGAAGCAGTACCAGCATGAAAGGTGGCACAGGTTGGTGACCACCAGGTTGGCGAGCGCGGTATGCGACTTGTGCCTCTCGCAGAATCCACAGTCGAACGGGCAGTTCGCTCCGCGGGTATCCGAGACGAAGTTTGGGTTGTCGATGCCGCGGCCGGAGTAGTTGTACTTGCGCATGCGCATGTACATGTCGTAGTCTTCCCAGTACTTCTCGACAGTCCAGCCGTGCTCTGGGCATAGCTTGCGGATCATGACGTTGTCGCCGTCCTTGTACAGCGTGCCCTCTATTATGAGCTTGCATTCCGGGCAGACGGTCGTGGTGCTCTCTATGATGGGCAGCCTTGCCATCTCTTCCGGGGTCCTGTAGTACACCGACAGGTCATCGCCGGCAGGCAGTGCCTCTTCTACGGCGCCGCTTGTGGCTACTTCCGGCTGGGCCTCATCTACCATTTTAACGATGAATTTACCCTCTTCTAAGCTATTTAAACAGTGGCGGCGCAGGAATTTACTCGCCTTCAAAAGTTGCGGCGCCTTGACGGAACGCGCCTGAAACTTCGGCCGGACCCTTCCCGGCATGGGCTGGGCGCGGATAGTCACTCCAGACCGAAGGTGTACTTTATGCTGTTGATTATGCCCTTCCCTTTGGGCCTCGGGGCGTCGTCCTCCGCGTCCTCCTGGCGCTCCTCCCTGCGCGGCTCCTTCTTGTGCTTCTTCTGGCCCGGCTGGATTCCCGTAAGGGAAAGCAGCTGCGCGGCCATGCCGGAGCGCCCCGCCTTCCTGGGCGCGGGCATCTGCGCCGCGGCTTGCGGCCTCGGCTCCGGAGAGCCGAGCCACGCCTCAACTATGCCGCCGGCGTCGTCCGGATCGAAGCCGTTGGAGTCGAGAACGAGCACATTGGCGCGCGCCTTCCTAGCCATCGCGGACTCCTGCGCATCCCGGCACACCGCCGAAGCGAACTTGCCGTTCCTGTTTATGGAAACGCTCAGCTCTACAGGGCCCTTCGCCAGGGCCACGGTCAGGTCGTAGTCGTAGCTGTGGTTGTCAAGCATGTCTTTCACGATATCTTCGTAGCCCGTTGGCGCGGCCTCGCTGATTATCGCGGTATGGCCGAGGGAATTTATGAAATTCGCGACTTTCACCACAGGTCCGTGGTCGTCGCCAAGAACATACACTCTCATGAAACCGGTCCAGATACCGATTGCCCATAAAGAGTTATTAACCTTGCCGTGGCAAATAAATTGAATTTTATGAGAGGACGCGAAACGTCGGTAACGTGCGTTTCATGCGGCAGGACCGTGCCAAGAGACAAGGCCATATCTGACGAGAAGCCGGTGCGCTTCAGCACGGACATGAAGACCGCGCAGGACGTGCGATTCTTCGAGAGGCTGAAGGTTTACTACTGCATCAGCTGCGCGAAGCACAGGGGAATTTTCGAGAAAAAGAAGAGGCAAGCTATAGAGAGATCGAAGAGGCTGTTGTGATGGCGCTGAGCCCCGAGGACCTGCTTATATTCAAGGCGCGGGGAGCGCAAAAAAAGAAGGAGGAGCAGCCGGCAGCCAAAGCAGAAGCCAAGCCGCAGCCGGAAGCCATGATTGAGATTAAACCGCCGCAGGCAGAGCCCGCGCCAAAGCCGGAAGAACCTCGAGTAGAGGCGCCGACGCCGCAGCCCGCGTTCGAGGCTGAGGCCGTGCCGCTCTTCGAGGAGGCGCCTCCCGAGGAGCCCGTTGTGCCCAAAGCGCATGCAGAGCCCGCAACGAAGAAAGAAGCCGAGAGCAGGGAGTCCGCGAAGGGGGAGTTCTGCGCCTGGCATGCGTGGAGGCCCGCGTACGCGGTGTGCGACTACTGCCACAGGCCCTTCTGCTACGAGGACATGGAGGAGTTCAACAACGGCTACTACTGCCTCGAGGATATTGACAAGGTCTCAGCCACGCACGCGGAGAGCGTGTACACGAGCTACACCAACATGAGCTTCATCTCCGCTGCGATGCTGATGCTGTCGTTCGCCACGTTCATATTCTTCGCGAACGCGCAGCTCGCTTACGTGCTTAACTACGCCCATACGCTTGGCATGGCATTCCTGGGCCACCTTAACTTCAGCTATGGCTCGCTGCTGCTTGAGGCCTTCCTTGTGCTGATGTCCCTTGCAGCGGCAATAATGATCATGGTGCAGGCGAAGCGCGCCTTTGCGCTCGGGATGGCCGCAGGAGTGGGGAATGTCGCGCTGTTCAGCTATCTCTACCTCGGAAGCGGCACGCTCTACATAGCTGCAATCGCTGTCGCGTCGTTCGTGGGGCTGGTCACGCTCGCGTACTCCAGGGTCACGTACGCTGCGTACGCCGAGACGCCGTTCGTGGAGAGCGGGCCTGTCGCGATTCCCGGACCGCAGAAGTTCTAGTTTCCGCTCAGCGTAAGGCGTACCCGCTCGTCCAGCTGCTCGAATATGTAATTCCGGTAGGCACGCCGTTCCTGCTGTTGCCGTTGAGGAGCCACCACCCTACAAGGTTCTGCAGGAGCGCCGCCGATGCCCTCTGCATAAAGCC
>CAYNNI010000004.1:0-3256 GCA_964398805.1 Microcaldota archaeon
CCATTCTATGTCTTGCGGGCCCCCAAACGCATCCATGACCTTCTTTGCCATGTCTTCAATCTCTCCCACCTCGCAGGCGATGAGCTTGCGCTTCGTGCCTACCATCTCGGGAATCGCGGTTTCCGACCTTCCGTCTGTGCTAAGTCGTGACTGCGCGCGCACGGACGTTCTGGAGCCTTCTTCGGTTACCACATAGAGGTCCCCATCCTCCCTGCCTGAGACCAGCATGTTCCCCTGGCCGAGGACTGCGCTTATCATCACCTTCTCCGCGTCTGCGAACGCCACCCCTGCCTTCTGCGAGAATATCTGCTTCTGCACCACCACTGCCATTCCTGGATTTCCCGAAAGGTCGATTCCGCTGGAGAAGAGTGATGCGTATACCTGCTTTACCGCGTCCAGCAGTCCCGCTTCGTCTACGGACAGCACAGTAGCGAACCTGCCTGCCAGGCTTTCCCTCTCCATGTCCTCCGCCGTCGCCGAGCTCCTGACCGAGACCTTCAAGTCGCCGAACATTCTCCTGTATGTGCCAAGCACTTCAATCTCCGCGTCCTCGGGGAAGTGCATTTCCAGTATTGCCTGGCCGGCCTTCTCGCGTTCCACTGCGCGGAGCGACTCTGGAGTCGCGCTGTTGCCCTTCAGGAAACTGTCGAACGCATTGGTGGTAATGATGAAGAAGGGGGGGACATCAAACCCATTCTGCGCAAGATCTAGCAGGTTGTGACCTTTGCCTCCGACCTCGGAAACTCGGGCGCGGCCACCCTCCACGATCAGGCGGCTTGCAGCACCGGAAGACTTGTCCGTTTTTCCCTTCATCCCCTGCGCCTCCCGATTGAAATGCGAAGCCGGTTCTTTTAATACGTTCACACGCCCACCTTTGCCGGCGTGCGCGCCATCCTGTCCGCAGCCGCGGCTTGCGACCGCGTTTCTGCGCCTTCCATGCCTTTCAGCGGGCATTCCAGCTCCTTCATGTTTCCTGTGAACAGGCCTCTGCTCCATCTTGACGCCTTTTCAGAGTCCAGGAGCAGCATTCCGTCCCTTTTGAGCCTGCCTATACTGTTGGCATCGTCGTACAGCGCGACCGTGCACTTGCCGATGCCCCCATCAGACCTGATTACGTACGCGAAGGGCTTCGCGGCGTAGCACACGTAATCGGAGTGCCCGTACAGGTCGAGGCCAGACAGCCGCATTCCTTGCGAGACCGCGAGTCCATTCAGCTCACGTATCGCGTTCAGGTCCTCGCTTATCGGCAGTTCCTCATCGTTCGGGCCGCCGAGCCTTGACAGGAATCTCACGAAGACCTCGAACCTCCAGTCATTGCCGATGTCTGCGCTCGCCCTGCGCAGCAGCACCTTCATACTCTCGACGTTGCGGCTGTTCACGTGAAGCCGCATCGTGATTGAGAAATCCACGTCTGTTCTATGCGCGGCAACCATGTTGCTCCAGAGCGCGTCGAAGGTGCCGTGCCCGTCCCGATAGAGCCTCAGCTTATCATGCTCGTCCCGGTCTCCGTCAAACGTTATCTGATACCCCTTTACCCCGAGCGCGCAAAGATTGGCGAGCCTGTCCGGGGCGAGCAGGTAGCCGTTGGTCGTTGCGTTGCTGGCTATTCTGACGCCCGGGTTCCCCGCCTTCAGGGATTGCACATGCCGCATCGTGTCCAGCATCGTGCCGTAGGCAAGGAGAGGCTCTCCCCCGAACCATTGTATCGTAAGGCAGTCCAGTTCTGGCATCCTGATGGTAATGAAGCGCTTCAGCGCGGAAACCGTCTCGGGCCGCATCGCGCCGATCTCGAACCTCTGGTTACAGTAGACGCACCGGAAGTTGCACTGTTCCGTAGGCAGCACCGTCAGCTCCAGGCGCCTGTTCAGAAGATCTACGATATCCTCTGCCATGCTCCGACCTCTAGACGCAGTAGCCGTTTCCGGTGCATGAGGTGTTCCCGGTGCACGTGCCGTTATTTTCCAGCGCGGACCTTATGAGGGCCCTTGCCGCTTCCGAATTGATCTCGGTCCGCAGGAAGGGTTCCAGCCTTCCAAGACTGTCGAGATTCATCCTTGTTCTGGTCGTCTTTTCCATGGTATCACTCGTTTGTTCCAGTCAGCACGCCTTCAGGTGCATGTGCCGTTATTGGAGCAGGTACTGTTCCCGTTGCACGTGCCGTTGGGCATCTCGAATCTCACGAGCGCCCGCGCAGCTCCCGCATCCATCTCAGCCCGCAAGAAAGGCGAAAGCCTTCCGAGTCTGTCGAACTTCGTCCATCTTCCGGTTGTCTTTTCCATGATATCACACATCCTCATCAAGCCTGCCGCTTTTTCGAAGCATCGGGGCCAGCTCAGCAATCTCAGTGCATCCCATGTCTGCGTACGCGCCGGGATTGAGCCTCAGCAGCTCCGCCACGCCCGGACAATGCCCGAACAGGGCAAGGGCGTCCCTCACCCCGCCGATCCCTGACACCGTGACGAGGGCCTTCTCGACCGCGGTCTCGGAACCTGGCACAGCCTTTTTCTCTATTTCGCTCATAGTCTCACTTTAGCACAACATCCGGCGCATTCGGCGGTCGCGCACCCGCTTCCGTATATACGACTCTCCACGAGTTGACGCTCTCCTGTATTACTTTCACCGGCCGCTGCTCGTTCGCCTGCGCATCGCGTGCAAGCCTGTTCCGCTCAAACAATGTTCTAATAGGATTCACAGCAACACCAAGCGCAAGGGGGATCGGGAAGAATGAGCTGCGCACTGGCGCGGGTGGATTGTAAAGCAAGAATCAGTGCCAGATCCCATTCCAGACATCCCTATCCCCGGCAGTATTATACGTCGGTTCTGGTATATATCAGAACCTCTGCCAACGCCCCGCGAAAGCTGGTCAAGCCTTGAAAATGCGCCCCCTAGAGCAGGCGAACTTACTACACTTGGGACAAGCACACCAGTGCCTCTGAGGTAAATTTAGGGAAATCGCCATTTCTTCCCGGGTTGGGAACCTAGCGTCTAGGGAAGAAATGACCACAACGTTCTTAAACCTTCTCCCACTTCGTTCGAAATGCTTATATATGACGTCCGCCGTATAATGGTGCTGTGTCTGGTGCGGGTGGAAGCACAGGGGGAAAGGAGGTCGACGAACGCATACTCGCGGCATTCCTTTCCCTCAAGCAGGAGAACAGCAGCTACGAGCTCAAGCAGATAGACGGCGGCTTCTATGTTTACCTCTCGTCGTCAAGGAGGGACGAGGCAGGCAACGCGCACAAGGTCAGCATATACA
>CAYNNI010000005.1:0-3796 GCA_964398805.1 Microcaldota archaeon
CTTCACATCCAAGACCTTTTGCCTCCTCCATTATCAGTCCCTTGAGACGTTTTTCCACTCTGCCCACCAATGCCTTTCTCAGATACTTCGAACACATACAAAATGACAACCCATGAATGGACACTTGTTCCTGAAGCGTTATATCCTTTTGGCATGGTAATGTGTGGACACACTGTTATGTATACCTATCGGCATTACAGCAGTTCGCTCTCATCCCACCGCTAAAGCATGTGGGATTTCCCGCTCACATTGTTAAAGGTATAAAAGCATGCAGCACCTTTGCAGGGCGGCGTCAGCGCGGGCGCGCGCGGCGCATGAAGAGCGCGTACACGAGGTAAAGCGCTATCGCGAAGGCGCCGATGGAAGCGAGCACTATCACGGCATTGCTCGCCGAGAGGGCATAGAAGCCGAAGTACATGAGTACGATGTCCCACACGAACGAGCCCGCTATCGAATAGGCGAAGAACTCCTTCATCGGCATCCTGGCGAAGCCTGCGGGGAAGCTGATCACAGTCCTGACTACGGGCATCAGCCTTGACATGAAGACCGCTATGAGCGCGTTCCTGCCGAACCACGCGTCGAACGCATCAAGGTCGGCCTTCTTCACGCGGAGATAGCGGAGGTGCTTGTAGACTATGTCCTTGCCGACATAGTAGCCGATGGCGTAGTCTATGGCGATGCCCCCTATGCTGCCCGCGAGCGCGGCGCACAGCGCGAGGAAGAAGCTCAGCGCGCCCTTCGCGGCGAAGAAGCCGGCCAGGGGCAGCACTACCTCGCTGGGCACAGGAAGCGAGGAGTTCTCTAGGAGCATCAGCACGAACACCGCGAGATAGCCGTAGCTGCCAATCAGGCCGTTTATCGCCGCGTAAGGGCTCGAGGCGAAAGCCGCGATTATGTTTAGCGCCAGCATGCAGGCATCACGCTAATTAAGGTTTGTCCTAGAAGTTAATGCGGAATTGCTGGTAAACATGAGGCTAATAAGCTTCCGCGAAGACGTGGGCACGCTCAAGGTGAGGGTCGAGAACCTGGAGGACCTCTGGGCGCTGCAGAGGATCGTCTTCGCAGACGACATAGTGAAGGCGGAGAGCGAGCGCAAGTTCAAGCCGGAGGGTGCGAAGGAGGGCGAGTTCAAGACCGTGACGATAACGCTGCGCGTCGAGAAGACCGAGCTTGACAAAGAATCGTGCAGGCTGCGCATACTCGGCAAGATCATGGAGGGCAGCCCGATGGAGTACGTGCGCATAAACAGCTACCACGCGCTCAACATCGGCCCGGACAGCGTGCTGCAGATATCGAAGAGCAGGTGGCACGGCTACCTCATCGATGTGGTGAAGAGCGCAGTCGCGGAGTCGAAGAGGCCGAGGCTCGGCATAATCGTCGTGGACGACGAGAAGGCGTTGCCCGCGTACCTGCTCGGCTACGGCATAGAGTTCAGGAAGGAGATCTATAGCAGCCTCAGCAAGCGCATGTCCCAGAAGGAGTTCAAGGAGCAGGAGAGGAAGTACTTCGACGAGACGCTGCGCGTCGCGAAGGAGATGAACGTCGACACTGTAGTCATTGCAGGGCCGGGCTTCACTAAGGACGACATAAAGGCGTACGCCGAGGACAGCGGCGCCTTCAAGGACAGCAAGAAAAAGCTTGTGTTCGAGAGCGCGAGCAACGCGGAGCGCTCAGGCGTGTACGAGCTGATAAAGGGCGAGAGGATAGCGAGGCTGCTGCAGCGGGAGCGCATAAGCCGCGAGTTTGCGCTGATCGAGAGGTTCCTCCAGGGCCTGGGCGACGGCACGTCGAAGTACGGGCTTGAGAACGTCAGCGCTGCAATAGACGAGGCGGGCGCAGGGATGATACTGGTAAACGACAGCGTGCTCGGGGACAGGAGCGCCGAGGCTGTGCTGGAGAAGGCGGAGAGGCGCAGGCTGATGATAGAGGTATTCAATGCCGGAGACGAGGCTGGCATGCAGCTCAACGCGTTCAAGGACATTGCATGCATATGCTAGCCGCGCGCGGCGCCGGCAATGAGCTTACAGCAGCCTTAGAGCGTACAGCGCCTCTTCCGCGCTGGCGTAGCTCCTCGCTGGAAGGCTGCCCCTCAGCCAGTCGGCGTCCTTCGGGGAGCACTCGAGGTTGTTGCATCTCTGCAGTATCTCGTCCCTCGTTGCGGGGAACCCTATGTGCTCGCGGATGTGCGCCACTGCCTCCCTTCTATCTGTTTCCATACCCACCCTTCCTCAGATTTACGTTCGAAAAGTATATTAAATTTGCGACGAACTGCACAAAAGCTTTAAATGGCTATCCGTGCAATAGTCTGCTATAGTATTCCAGATGTCGTGGATTGACATGCGGGCGCAACATGCGATTAAGTGCCAGTTGAATCTCTTTATGGGTAGCGTCAGCAAATATATACCGACATCCGCTTGGGCTGCATAAATCTCTTCTGTTTTGAGGTGGTTTGTGTGGCTCATGCTATTACTAGGTTAACTTGCAACAGGCTCAACCGGAGGGAGCAGCTGCTGGTGCTCGAGATAGGCAGGGACAGGATCGACACGGCCTCGAGCTTCGTTGACTACATCAGCGACTCGTACCGCTTCTCGAAGAGCTCTGCCTGGTACTGCCTGAAGAGGCTGCGGGAGCTGGGCCTGGCGGAATTCGCGAACAAGGAGGAGCCCGGTAAGCCGCTGACGCTCACAAGGGCCGGCGAGCATCACCTCTGCATCATAGAGAGGTCTAAGGGCGAGCTGATTGGCCATTTCAGCGCCCTGGCATACAGCACGCTAGCTATGCAAGCAAATCCCATGCTGAGGGGATGACTGGGTGGATAGAGGGTACAGGATGCTGGCAGGGATGCCAGCATCTATATTTAACGTTCAGCGCGAGCGATGCTCAGCCTATCATCAGGCCCTCGATCCTTACCTGGGTGCCCTCCTTGGTTTTCGTGATGAGGTTCATCAGGCCGCTGTGCCTCCACTGCAGCATGCACCGCCTCGGTATGAACCAGTAGCGCATGCCGACCTTGAGCTCCTTCCTCGCGCTGGTGATCAGGCCCTCGTATGCCTCCGCGATGTAGTAGCCTATGTCCTTGTAGCCCTTCAGCCTGGGCTGAAGCGGGCCTGCGACGCACCAGACCATCACGCCGGTCTTCGGGTCTACGTCCATGACTACGCCGCAGTGCGTGATGGGGCACCCGCACGATATGCCAAGCGGCCTCCCGATTAGAATGTCGCCCTTCTTTATGTCCAACTCGCGGGTAATAAAAACCTTTGCCCTGGATGGCGCGGAACAGACCGCGGGGGCTATAGCGCGCCTTCTGCTTTGAGAAGGCGGCTTTTCCTAGACGCGCCGAGGCGATAGCCTCCCAAGGCGCCGTCGCTCCTTATGACGCGGTGGCAAGGGATGAGAATAGGAAGGGGATTGCTGTTGAGTGCGTTGCCCACCGCCCTGTAAGCGTGCGGGCGGCCCACCTTCAGCGCAATTTGCCTGTAGCTGCGGGTCTCTCCGCGCGGTATCTCGCACGTGGCCAGCAGCACACCTATCTGGAACTCGCTTAGGCCCAGGCCGAGAAGCCTCCTGTACATCGCACGCCTTTCCACGCATGGCAATGCCTTTTAAAGCTTAACAATGTGAGCGGGAAATCCCACATGCTTTAGCGGTGGGATGAAAGCTAGGGCGGAAACGGAAGATGAGTATGGTTGCATATAACGGCGAAAGAGATATATATTTTGTTGGAGAACAGGATAGCAACCGCAAGGCTGAAAGTGCCAGCGGCGTGAACTCCTTCTGGAGGGATATAGGATATGAG
>CAYNNI010000006.1:0-1908 GCA_964398805.1 Microcaldota archaeon
AAGGAGCTTACCTCTGAGAAGGTGCTGAAAAGGACCGTCACAGGCGGATCTCCACCTCACGTGAAGTACAGTCTAACTAAGCTCGGAGCCGACGTGGTGAGAGCGCCCTGCCCTATATTCGACATGGCAAGGAACAGGAATGGCGGTAGAAGCTAGCGCACATCAGTGCAACCCGCTTTTAAATAAAACCCGATCGCATAAGGCCGCGCTTTGGGCCCGACCTTTACCATTTCTGCGGCTTTTCCCTATCTTTTCGGTTTTTATTCTTTCCATCGAACGGGCAGCCACAACAGTATTTAAAGTTTGCGAGAGAAACTGAAGCATGGCAGCCACGCACGACAATATAGCACATCGACCAAGAATACACGCGCCATACATAACAATTCTCTTCGCCGCGCTGATACCTGTATTCACTGCGGCCTACACATACATATTCCCGCTGGTCAACGGCAACCACCTGGCGATGTGGCTGACTTCGCCGTTCAACATCTTCTTCGAGATGTACCCGCCGCACGGCATTACGCTTAACTACCTTCTTCCAGTTGCAATCTTCTTCCTTGTAGAGATATACAGCAGGTATGTCGCGGACATAAAGGAGCGCAACTCTACGATGAACCATGCGTTCGGCCTGGCCGTGGTAGCGTCATACGCCACTTCCGCGATCATATGGGCGCTCTTCGGCATGCCGGCGATAGGCACGTCTGTGCTCGCGTTCTGCATGCTGCTCTTCTTCGTAAGCGAGATAACGGACTCTGAGCTGATAAACAGGCTGCATGAGCGCCACAAAAGGAAGGGCTACATATTCGAGGTGCTGACGTTCGCATATTCTGCACTGCTGCTCGGCTCTTCGGTCATCGTCTTCGCGTACATAAACGGCAACCAGTACTGGTTCATACATCTTCTCGGTGGCGGCATATTTGCTATCCTCCTGTTCGCCTACCTGATGCGCAGGAAGATTATGGAAAAGAAGCCGCAAGCGTAACGCCGCGATGGCGAATCTAGTCGGTCGCCGGCTATGCATAATTCTCCGAAGAGAGCGCAACCACGAAGCCAAGCAGCGCCGCAGTGCCACCGAACACCGAGCACGCGACGCCGGCCGCCCCACCGGCAAGCACGCCGTAGACCATCACGATTGTGCCTATGGTGACCGCGGTGCCGCCCACGGCGCTTCGCACGCTGCCGCTTGCCTTATCTCTTCGCGGCGTGTAGTCGAAGGCGCGCTTTACCTCTCTTATCCCATAATCCGCATACTTGCTTTCGCTTTCCGTCAGGGTTTCCTCTCGAAGCATGCCTTTCGTTGCGGTCATGCCTTTTTCTTCCGTGCGCCTTGCGATTGTAATGTCCCTAGTATAATCACCGTTCCGCGCGGCGCAATCTCATTTCTTGTGCAGCAGCATTACGCCTTCCGTGCTCTGGTTCATCCTTCCATAGCCGGCATCGTTCGCGATCTGCTCGAACTGCTGCCTGTCAGCCGCGTCGATGCTGAACCTCGAGACGCCGCCTTTGTCACTCGGCGCCACGGTCCTTACCTCAAGGCTGCTGCCGCTGCCGTGTATCATCACGTCAGTGATCGCCTTGTGCTCCTCGAGGAACCGCCTGAACGCATCGGAATCTATGCTCTCAACCAGGCGTGGCACGATCTCGGGCCTTGTCGGGTCGTGGGAGACGGTCTCCCTTGCCTGCTCCGGCGTTGCGTCGGCGTCCGCACCCGCAATCACGCCAGCATCGGCGCCCTCTTCCCCGTGTTTCTGTCCATCGTTCTTGTGCAGCTTGAACACGTTTTCACCCATACACATTGCATGGAGCCGTATATAATGGTTGATTGCCGCTCAGGCACCTCAAATACATGCTGAATTAGCATGGCAATTCGTAACCTGTCCTACATACCCGTACCCCAAAAATTATAAA
>CAYNNI010000007.1:0-8880 GCA_964398805.1 Microcaldota archaeon
GTGCGGCCATATTGTTGCACGGCAACCCGCGCAACCGCGTATACCTCTCGTATTTTACCTATTGGGTTCTCTATTTTCATGCTTTTGCCTGGACGCAGGAATTTACAGACGAGGAGAAAAGAGAACCCGCGTTCGGGTTCATGTTCGATAAGAAGGTTTAACACGTGCAACGTTCACAACGGCTACATCTATTGCCCGTCGGGATATGCTAACAGCGGTCCGGTGTCCAATACATACTACGCTCCTGTCTCTGGCACAGGCGTCGGCCCATGGTCCAGCACGACGCTTTATCCCGCATCTACATATTTTGACAGCTGTGTCGCTACGAACGGCTACCTGTATTGTGTTGGGGGAAATGCATATTCTGCGACATACTACGCTGCAGTTTCCAGCACAGGCGTCGGCCCCCGGTCCTCGGGGACGGCATATCCTAACACGTTGGCCTATGAGAGCTGCGTGACCTCCTGGCTGTGCCAGTGCCCCATATGCGGCCTCCGCCTGGTTGGGCACCCCGCGATAAGATACCGCTTTGCTGCCCCTTCTGGCAGCTGCGCAAACGGCGGGAAAGGGGAAGCGGCTCAATTCGCAAGAGTTGTGTCGCACCCTGCAGGCTCTACGAAGCTCCTTGCGAATATCAGCTTCACGTAGCCCAGGTAGGGAATGGCCGCTATGACCCTGCCCTCCGCCTCGCTCAGGTTCTTCGGGTAGTTGCCGAACTGCAGGTCGAGGCCCGGGTTGTTGTCGCCCTTGGTGAGCAGGTAGTAGGAGCCGCTAACGTTCATTATCGCGTACACGCGGTGCACGACGTAGCTGTCGCCCAGCTTGTAGAAGAGGTCGGGCGGCGAGGTGCGGTAGACTACGATGGAGTTGTTCCGGTCGCCGATTATGGTGGTGCCAGCTATGCTTATCGCCGTGGTGTACACCTCTGTCGCCGTGGTGCCGTTGCTGAACCTGACTTCGCCGGTGCCGCACGTGTATTGCACCAGGTTGCCGCCCTGCGCGTACTGCGACTCCACTGTAGCGGTACTGGATCTGTACAATCCGATCGAATAGCCCGGCTCGAGGATTTGAGATGTGACGAGCCTGCCGTTGCTCATGTTGTAAGAGACGCACGCCAGGAACTCGCTGCCTATGCCGGAAAGCATGCGCGAGTACTGCGCGCTGCTGACATCTACGACAGGGGCGCGCAGCTGGCTTATGCCGGTTATGCCCTGCAGGACTATCACGTCACCCCTGCCCAGGCGCGGCTGCATGCTGCAGCTTGGCACCACGTCGAGAGGGTATGACGTGTGGAGCAGAGCGCGCGCCGCAAACCATATCGCGAATACTATCCCTATCGCGATCGCCACCTCGAGGACGCTGCGCAGAACGCCTTCCTCGCCCGCGCTGCTCATGAACTCGTAGACTACCAGTATCACGAACACGATGAACGTCATCATGCCGAGAAGCAGCGCTAGGAAGGGGATTGACTGGAAATACAGGTAGAGCGCTAACAGGACCGCAAGCAGCAGGTACAGCGGCAGTGTGTTGGCGGCCTTGCGCCGAGGCTTTTCGGCACGCTTTCTCTCTTTTGGCATTGTACCAGCTAGCTATTCCTTATGTCCGGCTCCGCGAGCTGCAGCCCCACCACCTGCGACTCGCCATCCCTGTGCACCACGCCTATCGCGGTGTCGGCCGCGGTGATGAGCGTGTCGTTGTGGCTCACGACTATCATCTGCGACTTCTTGCTGAGCTCGCTCAGCAACCTGGACAGCTTCTTGGAGTTCTCCTTGTCGAGCATCGTGTCGATCTCGTCGAATATGTAGAAGCTCCTCGGGCTCCTCATGTGTATCGCGAATATGAGCATCAGCATGAGCAGCGCCTTCTCGCCTCCGGAAAGCAGGTCTGAGTTCGCGGCCTTGAGCTTGTTCGAAAGATGTACGAGCAGCCCGGAATTGAACGGGTCCTTTGGCGCCTCGAGGTAGAGGTACGCCTGGTTGTCGAAGACGTAGTTGTAAAGCTTCTTGAAGTTCTCGTTCACTACGTTCAGCGTCTCGACGAACACGTCCAGCTTCTTCGTCTCTATCTCGTTTATCATCGCTATTATCGACGAGCGCTCGTTCTCCAGTATGCCGAGCTTCTCCCGCGATTCGTCGACGTCGCGCTTCTTCTGCTCGTATATCTCCGTGGCCTTGAGGTTGACCATGCCCAGCTTCTCCTGCTCGCTCTTGGAGATGGCAAGCCGCGCGTCCAGCCGCTCTGTGCTGTGCTCGTCCAGCATGTCCACGCCAGGATACGCGACGAGCTCCGCATTTATGTCCGCGATGCGGGTCTGGAGCTGGGACCTGCGGGACTCGAGCTCCATCGAGTCCCGGTTGAGCCGCTCTAGCTCGCTTGAGATCCTGCCCTTCTCCTGCGATAGCTGCGCGATGCCGGAATCTGCGTCCTGCACCTCCTTGTAAAGGCTTGCGGACTTGGCGTCGTGGCCCTCTATCTTCTGGCGGAGCTCCGACTGTGACTCCTTGTCTGATGCCATTCCGGAGTCCAGCTTTGACAGCGTGCTGATGAGCGCCTTGAGCTCGTCATTGCCCTTCTTCGATTCCGCCTCCATCTCCTTTAGCCTGCCGCCCAGGAGCTCGCTCTCCTTTGAAACGGTAGCGATTCCGACCCTGAGCTCCTCTGCACGAGCCCTGGAGGACTTTATGGCCTCCGCCTCGCGCCTGTCGACCTTGGAGTCGCGCTTACCGGGCGCGTTTGCATCCGCGTATACGCGCTCGTTCTCCTTCTTCAGCGCGGAGATGCGCGCCTCGAGGTCCGAGGACTTCTCTTCCAGGGACGCGATGCTGGAGCGCAGCCCCTCGAGCTCCTTCTCGTGCAGCGCCAGCGCGGAGGCGGCGCACCTGATCTCTTCTGCCGACTTGGCGGCGTCCGCGTCGGCGTATTTTATCTCGATTTCCAGGTTCAGCGCCTCTGCTTCGTGGACAGCGACAGCCTTCCTTGCGGATTCCGCCGATGCGGAAAGCTCCTTCATCCTGGCGCCCAGATTGCTTCTGCTCTCCTCGATGCCCTTGAGCTTCGCGTTCAGCGCCGCGATGCCGAGGCCTTCTGCAGATCCGCCGGTGACCACGCCGGACGCTTCCACCAGCTCGCCTTCCAGCGTCACGAACCTGTGGCTGCCTATGCCATTGCCCTTCGCCTCGTCGATGCTGCCTACGAGATAGGTGTTCGCGAAGATGTATGCGAACGCCCTTTCGAGGCCCTCCTCGAAGCTGACGTGCTCCAGGACAGGCACCAAGCCGCGCTCCTTCGGGGTGGGCGCGGCAACAACCTCGCGAATGGGTATGAATGTGGCCCTGCCCAGCCCCTTCGACTTCATTATCGCTATCGCTTCCTTCGCGACGTCGATGGAATCCACGATGAAATAGCCGAACCGGCCCGACGCAGCGGCGTTGACCGCGCTCGCGTACTTCGCGTCGTAGCTGCAGAGCTCGTACGCCCTGCCGCGGAACCCCTTGAGCGACCTCTTGAGCACGTCTGCGCTCCTGTCGGTGCGGGCGCCCATCTGCGCTATGCGCTCCCTTACGTCAACGCTCTCCGCATAGAGCGCGTCCGTCGAGCCCCGCACGGAAGCGATTTCTTTGAGCGCTTTCTCGAGGAGGGATCTGCTGCCTGCGGCTTTCTCCCGCAGCTCTGAAAGCCGGCTCCTCTTTCCGGAGAGCGCCTGCTTCGCCGACTCGGCGTGCTCGCGGCCCTGCTGCGACGCGGCGCGCGCCAGTGCGATGCCTTTCTCCGTGATCTCGGCGTTAAGCCTGTGCTGTATGAGGGCGTCGTTCTGCGAGCGCTGCTCGGCGAGCAGAGAGTCTATGGCTCGCTGGTTGCCCTCGTACCTGCCCAGCAGCGCGAATTCGCCGGCTGAGCCGGCAGCGTCCTTGCCCTCGAGCCTCTTCTCGAGCGAGGACAGCTCTGCGCGGGACTCGCTTAGCGCGCGCTCGTTGGCTGCCAGCTGCTCCTCGAGCCTCTTCCTGCCCGACAGGAGCTGCGAGAGATGCGCCTTCATCTCCTCCGCCCTTGCGCTTGAGGACGCGCGCTGAGATTCGGATACTGCGAGCGCCTTGTTGATCTCCTCGAGCTGCCTGCTTATGGCGCTAACCTCTAGGGAGCGCTCGTTCAGCTTCTTCGCCAGCTCGGACTTCTTTGCGAGCCTGTTCTCGGTCTCAAGGTCTACCTCGGCGACGCGGCGCGCGAGGTCTGCGTGCTGCTTCTCCTTCCCCTGCAGGGACGCGACGGCCGCGGAAAGCTCGCGCGCTATGGACTCCTCCCTGACCTTGAGCAGCGTGTAGTTTATGCGCTTTATCGTGTTCGCGAGCGCGATGTAGCGCTCCGCATCCTCTTTCTCCTTCTCGAGGTCCTGAAGGAAGCCCTGGCGCTCGTTCAGGAGAACGCGCGCCTCGTTTATTCTGGCCTCGACCTTCTCCAGCTCCTTCATCGATGCGGTCTTCTTCTCGTTGAACTCGCTGATGCCTGCCGCGACCTCGATCAGCTCACGTCGCTCGCGGGGGTTGAGCGAGAGCATGGTCGTGATCTCGCCCTGTGTTATCGTGTTGACCTCGCTGATCTCGCTCTTGCGCGCGCGCAGGACATCGAGCATCTCCTGCCTTGTCACGTGCTTGCCGTCCAGCCTGTAGCCTACCTTGTTGTTTGACTTTATCACGCGGGCTACCTCGAGTGACTCGCCGCCGGAGAAGTTGAGCTTGACATATGCCCGCCTGGTGCCGTCCTCGTCCATGGGTTTCGCCCTGTCGTTTATGAGCTGGGACATGCTTGAGACGCGCATGCGCTTCATCGAGCTCTCGCCGAGCACGAAAAGCAGCGAGTCGCATATGTTCGACTTGCCGGAGCCGTTCGGACCCACTATGCAGTTGAAGTTGCTCTTGAATTTGATGCTTGCGTGCCGGAACGATTTGAAGTTGTGAAGCACTAGGCTGTCTAGGTAGAGCATCGCTACACCTGGTCGCGGTATTCTATCGAGAACAACTCTTTTATGCGTTGCGTTCTCTCGGGAACGCTTTGGGAGCCTGCCGCCACGCCAGCGCGGAGCGGCCATGCGCTTTGCATATAAAATAGGCATCTGCACAAAAAAGAAATTGCTTGCACAAAAAGGATTATAGTGCATCTCTTATGGAATTGAAGGATTGTGGAGAAATGATTCCGATTTCTAAGGATGAGACTCCAACTTCTTCAGCAAGCTTCTTTAAGACATCGTCATGCTTATTTTCATCAATATCCTTGTTGAACTGTATATCGTGGTGGGTAAGCACTATTATCTTCTTTATGTGCTTCATTTGTGCGAGATATCCTGCCATGAATAGGATATCTTTGTCCTCTTCTCCTAAAGACGACATTCCTGTAATTTTGCCGCCATCTTCGACGACAGAACTTATGTATTCAGCCACTCCTGCGTTCTGTCCAGCTATCTTCTCTATAATCTTAGCATATAGAGAGCCGAGTATGTATGGCTTGCAATCCTTGACGGTGTTGATGTAGTCTACTGCACTTTTGCACTCTTTACTTTGTAGATTATTTGCAAAGTAGTCTTGAGTCACATCTTTAGTCAGTATATATTCTACATGTTTTGCGTCGTTAGCTATCTACTCACCCAGCTACGGAACTGTTGTATAGAAAAGGATTAGAGGCTTCCCAAGTCTATGTTATGCTCGTTGAGCACTTGTAAGACTTTGGATGAAGGCGAATCCACCTTTTCGATTATGATGTGAGGTTCACTGTTCATAACGCGAATCTCGGCATATTCATTCTCCTTGATTCCGTTCTTGTTTCGGACTTCTTCTTTCAAGTCCTTACCCAGCACGAACTTCACGCTAACGATGTGGTCGTCCCCTTCCTCGCGCCCGCTATTGTTCGCCATGGTTGTCACCATTTTTACTATGTGAATGAGCAGATTTATAATGGTTGCGCAGAATCTGGATGTAACGGAAGTCCTACACATTTAACGCTGAAGCCCTCTCTTTATGAGTTTGATTACTGTTTCATTATTGTTCTTGAGGTCTTTATCGATTTTATATTTCAGGACTTCCTTCCACGTTTCCTCATCAATATCAAGAATGAGTTTCTTCGGCATGAATATCCCTTAACACTCGCTAATAGTTATTAACAGAAAGGTATTTATATCTTATCCTACTAATAGTCATTAATGATTGTTAAGGTGTATGGCTATGAATGCAAGACAAACAAAGGGCTTCCAAATTGCGAAGCAGAAACAGGTCAAGGAAGTTAAGGGCGGATGGCTCGTCAAGTCGCAATCGACGCAAGGCTTTTATAGAGTGAGTGAGGATTTTATCTGCGACTGCCCAGATTCGGAGCTTCACAACGAGACCTGCAAACACGCTTATGCCGTCCGCTACTATCTGGACATAGAGAAGCGCAAACCAGAGGGGATTCAAAACGAAAGGATTAGGCTTACCTATGCGCAGGCGTGGTCTGCATACAATCAGGCACAGACTCAGGAAGGCAGACTGTTCGACGAGCTTCTGAAAGACCTCACTTACAACATAGTGAGCAGAGAAGACTTGCAAATGCGGGGCAGACCTCGCCTTCTTATAAGAGACCAGCTATTCGTGGCGATAAAGAAGATTTACTCGCAGATGTCCAGCCGTCGCTCAGTATCCTTATTCAAGAACGCAGAGGAGAAAGGGCAGATAACGCATACTCCACACTTTAACACAGTCTTCAATTTCCTAAACAATCCAAAGACCACGCCAATACTACATCAGTTGATAGCGATAACCTCTGCCCCGTTGAAGGAAGTGGAAACCAAATTTGCAGTGGACAGCACAGGCTTTGGCACTCGCTGCTTTGGTAATTACTGCGAAGGCAAGTATCCGTCCAATAGGGAGCGAAAATGGCTGAAATTGCACGCTTGTGTTGGCACTAAGACGCATATCATAACTTCGGCAGTCATAACCGACGAGAACGGCGCAGATAGTCCGCAGTTTATACCCTTGACCGAAGATGCCTCTAAAAACGGATTCAAGATTGAGAAGCTGTTTGCGGATAAGGGATACCTAAGCAGGGATAATCTCGATTTTGTGGACAAACTTGGCGGAACAGCATACATACCATTCAAACAAAATTCTATCGGAAAGAGCATGGGCAGTTCTACATGGCGCAGGATGTATTTCTACTTCAAGATGAACCAAGAGGAGTTCATGCGAAACTATAACCAGCGTTCAAACGTAGAAAGCGTCTTTTCCGCCATGAAAAAGAAGCTCGGAGAAACCCTTAAACAGAAGACACACATAGGACAGGTTAATGAGCTTCTGTGCAAGGTCGTGGCATACAACATTATGGTCTTGATAGAGGAGATGCAGGAGTTAGGCATTAATCCCGATTTTGCGCTGAAATCAGGTTTATAAGTGTTGCCATGCCAATAAACTTGATGGAGATTAATGCTATTTATGAAGGAGACAACTTGGAGATAATGAGCAAGTTTTCAAGTAATAAAATAGACCTGATTTATGCAGACCCACCTTTTTATAGTAAAAAACCTTATGAGCTAATTTGGAAAGACAAACCCGAAAAAAGGGCATTTGATGATAGGTGGGCTGGTGGAATTAAACATTATACTGCGTGGATGAAGTCCCGAATTGCAGAATGTCATAGAGTATTGAAAGATACAGGCTCTATGTATTTGCATTGTGATTATCATGCTGACGCATATCTTAGAATAGCTATGGATGAAGTGTTTGGTGATAATAATTTCAGAAGCGAGATAATATGGTCTACCGAGACAGTTTCAGGCTTTAAATCTCAGGCTAATAAATGGATTAGAAGTCATGACGTTCTTTTGTTTTATACCAAATCAAACAAATACACTTTCAATAAAGAATATCTGCCACATAAACCAGAATACATAGCTCGTTTTAAAAAGAAAGACAAAGAAGGGAGACCGTATAGAGATGATAGAAGCGGAAGAATACAGTATCTTGATACAACAGAGGGAAGGATGCTTGGAGATGTTTGGAGCGACATAATGTCTTTCCAACAAGCATCAACAGTCAAAGAATACATGGGATACCCAACACAAAAGCCAGTCGCATTATTGGATAGAATAATCAAAGCGTCAAGCAATAAAGGTGATCTGGTTCTTGACCCCTTCTGTGGTTGTGGAACTGCTTTGGCTTCTGCACAAAAGAATGGAAGAAATTGGATAGGGATAGACATAAGCGCAACAGCGTGCAAATTGATGAAGGAACGCTTGAAAAAAGAGTTTGGAATAAATGCGGTACTCATAAAAGGTGAAGTTGATATGAAATGGGTTCAGAAACAACCTCATTTCGAATTTCAGAATTGGGTTGTCAGGGATAAATTTGGTGGAACTGTTAGCAGGACTAAATCAGGCGATAAAGGAGTGGATGGTTATACCTCTCAAATATATGGTGGCTATCCAATACAAGTTAAGCAAGGAGAGAGCGGAGTAGGCAGACCTGTGGTTCAGCAATTTGAGACTGCGATAAGGACATCAAAGAAGAATAAGGGTTATATTGTTGGTTTTTCGTTCTCAAAAGAAGCCATAGAAGAAACAGACCGTGCCCGTGATGAAGATAAAATAGATGTAATTCTTAGAACTGTCCAAGAACTTTTAGACGGAAAGATAGAGTAGTCTGCACAAATAATATTTGACTTGCACATTTAATCAGTTATTTTTTGATTATTTGTGCAAAGCCTCTCCTAGTAGCAGGTCGATATATAGAGCGCTATCTTAATTGCGCCTCCGACTACATAAGCACGTCAAACTTGGGTTTGGGCACTTGGTATCATGTTACTCGTAGGGCAAGAATGCCACGACCTTTAGGTCGTGAATGAATTGCACTCTGCGATACAACA
>CAYNNI010000008.1:0-2762 GCA_964398805.1 Microcaldota archaeon
CCTTTTCGGATTTTACGTCTTGGTCTGACAACCTCATATCCTATATCCCTCCAGAAGGAGTTCACTCCGCTGGCACTTTCAGCCTTGCGGTTGCTATCCTGTTCTCCGACAAAATATATATCTCTTTCGCCGTTATATGCACCCATACTCATCTTCCGTTTCCGCCCTAGCTTTCATCCCACCGCTGAAGCACGTGGGATTTCCCGCTCCTCTGAGTTAAGAAGAAATCTTCTGGAAGGCGTTCAATGAACAGAAGTGAGCAGGTCTGAGCTGCTTGAGAATCCAGGAACATACCGGCAGTACAAGATGGCAAAAAGCGCAGTTTCTAGGCTCCTGAGATAGGCGCCTTATCCTGGGCAGGCACTGCCTCGGCGTCGCTCCTCAGCATGCTGCTCAGCTTGTCGAGGTTCCTAGCCACCAGGTCGAGGCTATCCACCTTTCCGCTCTCCTTAAGGCCCTCGAGCCTGTTTATTACGGGCATGACGCACATGCGCACCTGCTCGTCGTTCTTGTTCGGGAAGCGCCTGTTCCACAGCCCCATGCTCTCCGCGTCGAACAGCTCTGAAAGGTCGTCCGCGAGCGAAACATACACCATGTCCTGGATGTCCCTGTCGCCCCTCCTGATGAGCTTGCGCATCAGCATCGTGCCGTAGCCCTCGAGCATTATGTCCTCTATGACGAGGCCGTTCCTGCTCGACCTGTACAGCTTCGCCGGAGCGAATATGGGCTCGTAGTAAAGAGTGGAGCTGCCCCTCTGCATGCACATGAAACCTGCCTTCACCACTGTGGGCAGCGTCACTTTCTCGCCGGTTTCGGCCCTGAACGTGACAGAGAAGTACTTCGACATGTCCTCGGGGACCCAGCCCGAGAGCAGCGCTGAGCCGATGACAGCAGTCTCGGTCTCCTTTGGCACTGTGAATTCCAGTATGTTGGTGACAAGCCTTATCTGCTCGTAGCTCTCGGGCACCTTTATCTTAGTGCCGAGGGCCGCGCTGCCCAGCACGGTATAGGGTATGGAAAGAGAATCCAGGCCGTTCCCAAGCGCGGCAACTACGCGCTTCAGGTCGGAAAGGGGAGTGTGGCCGAACTCGTGCTTCTTGTATGTGCTGTCCAGAATCTTGAGTCCGGGCTTTGCGAACTCGCTGCCTTTCACTGACGTTACCATGCTATCCTTTCTCTTTCTGGAGATATTTATGCGCAGCATCGCGTTCCGTCAGGAGTCGTAGGCGTCTTCGCCTCCCGGGCGGGCTATGCCCTAAGCGCAATCCGCGGCGCCTGAACAGAGCCTAGCATCTTGGGCTGGAGCTCGAGGGCCTTGACCCGCAGGAAACCGATTGCGCTGTTAAGGCCGTCGAATAGCCTGCCTCCCGAGAGCTGTATGTTTTCCTGAATCCTCTGCCGCGAATCGTCGCTCACGTGGTCGTTCATGCGCATTCCAGCGTTGAAGCCTATTATGAGCTTTCCTGCGTGGCGCGCCTGTCGCGACATAGGTGAAAGAATCTGTGTCATGGCCGTCGAATTGCGCCAGGACTATGTCTGCGCACGCGATGTCTTCGTGGCAGATGCTGTGGGAGAGCCCCCTGCTGTTCAGCTCTTCCTCGCGCATGCTCAGCACAGCAGCCCATGGGCCTGTTATTGCAGTGTTCTGAAGCGCCGAGAGCGTAGGATAAAGCACTGCCCTCAGGTAATGGCGCGCCTCTGCGGAGCCAACGGGGCTTACAAGATAGATGCCGAGTGCACCAGGCTTGACCTGGCCAGCTTGGGCTTGTGCTGAGGCCATGCACGTTATCTCTCGCTTGGATATTTAGCCTTATATACCGCGACAGGTTTGCGTTCTTATGGCTTGAAAGCGCAAAGCCCATTGAACGGTCACAGTTAAATATTTTAGGAGAGAGTTGAAGGCGATTGAGTGGACAGCATCGACGACGTGATGAACGACATCGAGGCGAGGGAGGAGGAAAGGGCAGCGAAGGAGCGGGGCGACGGCACGGCGGCGCGGGACAGGGCGCTGATAGGCAGCGTCGACCACTTCTACGACAAGCTGGGCGTGGCAGCGGTAAGGCTAACGGGGAGCCTCAAGGTCGGGGACACGATAGAGATAGAGGGCTCCGACTTCCTGATAAGGCAGCGGGTCGAGAGCATGCAAATAGACAGGAACGACGTCGGCGAGGCGGGCGACGGCGACGACGTGGGCATAAAGCTGCGGGCTCGCGTTTCTGCCGGGAGCAGCGTCTACAGGCTCTGAGCTACTTTAGCTGGGCGGCGAACTCCCTCCGTATCTTGTCTACCTTCGGCTTTATCGTGAACATGCAGTACGGCGCATGCGGGTTCTCCTCGTAATAGCGCTGGTGGTATTCCTCCGCGTCGTAGAACCTCTCCAGCTTTCTTACCTCGGTAACTATCGGCTTCTTGAACTTCGGGCGCATCTTCTCCATGAACTTCCCGATGAGAGCCTTGTCCGAGTCTGAAACGTAGAATATCGCGGACCTGTACTGCGATCCCACATCCGCGCGGCCTGCGGTTCAGAAGCGGGTGGAAGGAGTGGTGCAAGAAAAACGGAATAAAGGCGCTCTTCGCACACCTGTTTTACCCTCAAGACAAAGGCAAAGTTGAGAGGACCATCAGGAACGTCGCGGAGGAGTTTACAAACCTTCTGAAGAAGTTTCCTCAATGGTTAAACGGACAGATAAATGGGTTCAGGAGTTGGTACAATGAACAGAGGTTCCATAGAGGAATAAGCACGGTTCCAAAGGCTCTTTATG
>CAYNNI010000009.1:0-6352 GCA_964398805.1 Microcaldota archaeon
CAGCCTTGCGGTTGCTATCCTGTTCTCCAACAAAATATATATCTCTTTCGCCGTTATATGCACCCATACTCATCTTCCGTTTCCGCCCTAGCTTTCATCCCACCGCTGAAGCACGTGGGATTTCCCGCTCCTCTGAGTTAAGCCTTATGAGGCGCACGCAGGCGATAAGAAAGAGCATAGTACGACGTGCAGGCCGCGCCGCCTTGCGGTCGCAGTCGGCGATGGAGTGCCTCATGACCTACGGATGGGCGATACTGATAATCTCTGTCGTACTTGCCGCCCTGTTCCAGTTAGAAGTATTCAGCGGTGTGATGTCGCCCAGAGCCCGCCCCGGCCAGTGCCAAGTCGTAAAGGCACGGGCTGGGAAGCGCGGCGTATGTCAACCTCGCGGGGGTGTGCACTGGACAGCTGCCGCAGTACGTCGGTGTGTTTAGCGGAAGAGGTTATATAAGTGTGCCTGTAACTAGTTCGCTGACATTCCGCAAAGCCTGACTGTGAGCTTCTGGCTGCGCACGACGGCATTTAGTGGCGGCACGGTGGCGCCGCTTCAGATGGCTAATGGCTACGGAAATGGCTGCAACGGATGGGCATTTTTCCTATACTATTTTGGCAGTACAGGCATTCGATTTGGGCAGCGATGCACCTGCGGAGGGGCAGACGGATCTGTCACCGGAGGGGCAGACGGATCTGTCACAATACAGCCCGGCGTATAGTATAATGTGGTAAGGTTCTCGAATTCCGCAGGTGTGTATGTATACGTAAATAGCCAACTTGCACCACAGCAGTGCAGCCCGCTAACATTTACAAACGCTGGTCAGATTCTGATAGGGGCCGGGAGCGGGGGGTCTAACCTGCAAGGCACGGAGAGCAACATACAAATCTACAACACCTCGCCCACTGCAAGCGAAGTACAGGGCCTGTATACAAAGGGCATGGGGGGCGCTCCCTTAGACCTCACTCACCTTGTGGGATGGTGGCCGCTCAATGGCGATACGAAAGATTACAGCGGGAATAGCAACAACGGGCCCCTACAAGCATAACATACACAAGCAGCTGGAGCAGCGGATACGCGCTGCACTGACACATCCTGCACGGAATCCCGCCAGAACGCATCTTATTAGTTTTTGCAGTCGAATTAATTGAGGGCATTGCGTGGTGCAATGATAGAGTCGATAGAGCTCACCAACTGGAGGACGCATGCGCACACTGCCATGAGCTTCCAGAAGGGGGTCAACGTGCTCGTGGGCGTGATGGGCGCTGGCAAGAGCTCCGTCATGGACGCGATATCGTTCGCGCTTTTCGGCACGTTTCCCGCGCTCTCGCACAGGCGAACCTCGCTTGAGAACATAATAGCGAGCCGGCCGTCGCAGGCGGGCTCCGCCGAGGTGAGGCTGCGCTTCGGCGTGGACGCGGACACGTACACGATAACGAGGGGCATAAGCCGCGGCGGCGCGACGGAAGCCAGGCTGGACAGGAACGGCGCATACCTCCAGGCGCAGCCCGAAAGGGTGAACGAGGAGATAGAGCGCCTGCTCAAGGTCGATTATGAGACCTTCTCGCGAGTAGTCTATTCTGAGCAGAACAGGCTCGCTTACTTCCTCGACCTTGCGAAGGGCGAACGCAAGAAGCAGATCGACCATATGCTAGGCCTTGACAGCTTCGCCCGCGCCGAGGAGAACGCGACCTCGCTGATAAACAGCATACGCGGCTTTGTGCTCGAGGATGGAAGGATACTCGCCGGGATGGACTTGGCGGAGCTGAAAGGACAGCTTGCGAAGCTCTCTGAGGGCAGGCAGAGGCTGGTGGAGGAGAAGCTCGCCTCGGAGGCGACGGCAGGGGAGGCGCGCGGGAATATGGAGGCGCTCGGCAAGAGGCTCTACGCGCTGAAGGAGCTCTACGAAATCAAGAAGCGGCTAACCAACGAGATTTCTGCGCTGCAGAGCAGGGTGGCGACGCTCAAGGAGGGACTTGACGGGCTGAAGATCCGCGAGAGCGACGAGAAGCTCGTGCGCCAGAGGCTAGGCGAGAGCACCGAGCGTGCGGAATCGATGGACAGGGACATGAAGGCGATGCGCAAGGAGCACGAAGCGCTTGCCAAGGAGCTCGGCAGCGTTGAGCTCGGAATCTCAACGGGAATGAAGAACAGGTCGGAGCGCGACAAGCTGGCGCGGGCGCTGGAGAAGAAGCCTGAGGAGCTGCAAGAGGCAAGCGAGCGCATGGACTCGGAATTGCGCAAGCTGATGAACGACAGCGCTGCGCTCAAGGCGAAGAGGGCCGAACTTGCGTCGTGGATCGGCGAGCTGGAGAAGCACATAACCGCGTGCCCCATCTGCAACCGCGAGCTCGGCGAAGAGCTGAAGGGCAGGCTGCTTTCGGAGAAGAGCACCGAGCTGGCGAATGTTGAGAGAACGCTCGCGCAGTGCGGCGGCGCGCTTTCAGAGGCTGCGCGCAAGGCGAAGGATGCGACTGCGGAGCACAGCGCCGCGAAGGCCGCATCGGAAAGAATCACGCAGCTCGGCGATGTGGAGAGCGCCCTGGAAAGGCTTGCTGCGCAGGAAGCATCGGTGAAGGCGAAGCTGGCGGAGATATCGGCCCGGATGGAAACGGCAAGCGCAGGAAGGGACGGCATCGGCAAGGAGCTCGGTACGCTCAACAACGAGCTCGAGGCGATATCGAAGAAGAGGGGCTACGAATCGGAAGTTGCGCGAGCGATGGAGGCCATCGGCAAGAAGGGCAAGGAGCGCGATGCGCTTGCCCTCGACGAATCCGAACTCGACTCTGTGCAGGACTCGATGAGGAAGGAGAGCGCGAGGCTCGGCGACGCCGATGCGAAGATCGCGAACGCCGGGCGCATGACGGCCAGCATAGACGCGCAGATCGCAGACAAGGCGAAGCAGATATCCAGCATGGACTCAGTGCGGCAGCGAATAGAGCAGAGAAGGAGCCAGGTAAGCGAGCTCACGAAGTTCAAGGCCGCGCTGGTCGAGACCGAGGCGCTTCTGCGCAACCAGCTCGTGATGTCGATAAACAGCACGATGCAGGGCATATGGGGCGAGCTTTACCCATATGCGGACTACACCGCCATAAGGCTCAACGCCACGAAGGACGACTACGCCCTTGAGGCGCGCGCGGGCGCGGCGGAGTCGGGTGCATGGGTCGACGTTGACGCGATAGCCAGCGGGGGGGAACGCAGCATGGCCTGCCTCGCGATGCGCATAGCCATGGCGATGGCGACGGTGCCGAACCTGCGCTGGCTCATTCTCGACGAGCCGACGCACAACATAGACGAGCAGGGGATCGCGAGGATCATCGAGATCTTCGGCTCGACGCTGCCCGGGATGGTCGAGCAGATATTCATAATAACGCACGACCCTGAGCTGAAGAACATAGGCTCCGCAAGGGTATACCTCCTGGAGCGGAACAAGGAAAGGAACGAGTCTACATCTGTGAGCGAGCTCTGATCAGAGCTCGTCCAGGCCGAGGCCTTCCTTGGCTGCGCGTTCGGCCGCGCCGCCGAGTATCTGCGGGCTCTTCACCCCTGTGAATATCGCTATTACCTCTATCTTGCCGTTGTAAGCCTGGTCTATCCTCGCGCCCCATATGACGTTGGCGTTGGGCGCGGACATCTCCGTGAGACGCCTTCCGACCTCGTTCGCCTCGCCGAGGGTCATGTCCTCGCCGCCGCGTATGTGGAGCATTATGCCGGTGGCGCCCTCGTAGTCAACGTCGAGCAGCTTGTTCTTGAGCGTGCTGGCGACTACGTCCTCCACCTTGTTGTTGCCGTGGCCCTCGCCGACGCTTATCATCGCGAGGCCGCCCTTTGTCATTATGTTCCTTATGTCCGCGAAGTCGATGTTGATAAGGCTGGGCGCGTTTATCGTCTCGGTTATGCCGCGCACGGCCCTCGACGCGACCTCGTCCGCGACCTTGAAGGCTTGCTCTATCGCAAGATTGGGGTACACGTCGACGAGGCGCTGATTGTCTATCACAATGAGCGTGTCCACCTGTTTCCTGAGCTCCTCTATGCCCTTCCTCGCCACGTTTATCCTCACGCGCTCCAGCTGGAACGGGAAGGTCACTATGCCGATGACTATGGAGCCGTTCCTCTTCGCTATGTCAGCCACAACAGGCATCGCGCCGGTGCCGGTTCCGCCGCCCATGCCTCCAGCGAGGAACAGGAGATTGCAGTCGCTGAGCGCACCTTCTATATCGCTTCTGGAGTACTCTGCCGCCTTTGCGCCGATCTCCGGAAATCCGCCTGCGCCGAGCCCTCTCGTCAGCGCGCCGCCGAGAAGTATGCGCCTTATGCTGGCGTCAAGGCTGCTCAGGTGCCTGCTGTCCGTGTTCAGCGCCACGAGGCTCGCGCCATGGACGCCTATCCTGCTAAGCCTCTGAACGGTATTGGAGCCTCCGCCGCCGACTCCGCACACCACTATGTTCGTCCTGAACAACTCCTCGCCCGCCTCAGGCGAAACGGCGCTTTCTATGATCTCCACTCAAACACCGATTCGATAGCTCATAGAAACTATAAAAATGTGAGCGTGGATTCCGATTCGAGGCGCGCATACGTTTTTATGCCATCATAGGGTATTTTGTCTGCGTGCCCTCTTACAACCATGGTGTGAACAGCGGTGCCACGTTCACAAGCGCTTGGAGCAGCGGATACGCGCTGCACTGACTTGATATCCTAGGTTCAACCGGCCGCAGGGGCAGTTATTTATACTTTCATGCAGAGTCTATATTGTAATTTACGATGCAGTGATACTATGGCAAGGATCAGACCGGCAAGGACGTGCAGGAGGCCCAACTCGCAGGCGTGGGCGAGGTACTCGCTCAGGCAGCCGAAGAAGAACTACATCAGGGCCCTGCCGCACACTAGCCTCACGATGTTCAAGATGGGCGCGGACAAGCCAGAGTTCGACACGCGGCTTGCACTTGCGTCGCAGGGAGAGGTGCAGCTGCGCTCCAACTCGCTCGAGGCCGCAAGGCAGGTTGCGCACAAGCACCTGGAGAAAGTCATACCCGAAGGCTACTGCTTCCGCGTGCTTGTATACCCTCACAACGTCATCAGGGAGCACAGGATGGCAGTGGGCGCGGGCGCTGACAGAGTCTCGCAGGGAATGGCGCACTCATTCGGAAGGCCGACGGCAGTCGCAGCCAGGATAAAGAGGAACCAGGAGGTGTTCTCCATAAGGACAATGAAGGGCAACCTGGGCGTGGCGCGCGTGGCGCTTAAGAGGGCATCGTCCAAGCTGTCCGGCCTGTACAAGATCAGGGCCTCTTGACGATTATGCGAATCATTCTGCAGTTCCCTGAAGGGCTGAAGCAGAAGGCCCTCGAATACGCGAAAGGGCTCGAAAAAAGCGGCAACGAGGTCTTCATCTCGGCGTCGCCGACGTTCGGCGCGTGCGACCTTGCGATAGACGAGGCCAAGGCGATAGGCGCGGACAAGCTGGTCCATTTCGGCCACAGCGAGTTCTCCCACGAGGACTTCAACGTCGAATACGTGCCGTACAGCATGGACGTGCCGCTCCTAGTGCTTGAGGCCTCGCTGCGCGATTTGGAAGGCTACGCAACTATCGGGATAGTCACGACCGTGCAGCATGTGCACCAGCTTGGCGCCATAAGGGGCTTCTACGAGCAGCACGGCAAGCGCGTGCTGATAGGCAAGCCGTACGGGCGCGCGAAGCTCCCTGGACAGATACTCGGCTGCGACGCCGGGAGCGCGGCGAGCGTAGACAAGGAGGTCGACGCGCACGTGTATTTCGGCGGCGGAGTGTTCCACCCTCTCGGGGCTTTGCTTGCCACATCGAAGCCGTTCTTCGTGGCTGACCCGTTCATGAACAAGGTCGAGGACATCGGCAGGTACAGGGAGATTTACAAGAAGAGAAGCAAAGGCAAGGTGCTCGGCTCGGTAGATGCGAAGAGCTTCGCGATAATGGTCAGCACGAAGAGCGGGCAGCGCAACATTGAGCTCGCCAAATCGCTGAAGGCGCGCATAGAGTCTTCCGGCCTGGAGGCGCAAATCGTCGTGGCGAACAACTTCGACTTCGAATCGCTCAACAACATGCGGTGCTTTGACGCGTTTGTCAACACCGCATGCCCGAGGCTGCCGCTGGACGACGCAGACAGGCTTGGCAAGCCCTTGCTGAGCGCACCGGAGCTGGAGGACGTGCTAAGGCTCAAGGGGGAGCTTTCGAAGAAGTAGCTACACGACCTTCGTGGTTATGGCAGCTATCTTCCTATTAAGGAGAGAGCCAGCACCATAGGATTGCAGTTTGGAACGCCTCGCCATTATCTTCTTTCTTTCGGCATAGATGTGCCTCGTGTCAGCGCGCAGAGAGCGCGGAAG
>CAYNNI010000010.1:0-19260 GCA_964398805.1 Microcaldota archaeon
GCTCACATTGTTAATCGTTTGCTAAGATTAAACCGACGAAGCTATTTAAAGGCTTGCACAGAATATAATCTTTAAGGTGCAAAAATGCCCAAGAAGCGCGCGCAACGGCTTTCGCCGCCGCACAAGCACGTTGTGCTCAAGCCAACGTACAGGGTGGAGAACATAGTGGCGAAGGCGGAGCTGGGCGTGGACCTTGACCTTTACAGCCTGGCGAAGCTGTCACATGACATAGACTACGAGCCCGAGCAGTTCCCCGGAGCAATTTTCAAGGTGCACGAGCCTAAGGCCGCGCTCCTTCTCTTCAAGAACGGCAAGATCATATGCACAGGCGCCAGGACTAGCGCGCAGATAAAGCTGGCGATAGAGCAGGCAGTAGACCTTGTAAACAAATATCTTTCCGGAAGGCGCTGAAACGCAACGCAATATGGGGGTCATCAAATGGATCGCACTGTGGGCGGAAAGCACACCGTCAGCGCGGAGGCCATCCCGTCGTTCGCTATGGTTGGCAGGTTCTGCAGCGGCAAGGGCACCTATGCCGACTGCCTCAAGAAGCTGATGGAGGGCGAGTTCGGAATAGCGGTGTACAAGGTGCCCTCGTTCTCGGACAAGATATCCGAAATCGCAAGGGAGCTTTTCGGCATGGAGGGCAAGGACCGGGACCTGCTCAGGGCAATCGGCAATAAGATGCGCGAGATAGACCCGCAGGTGTGGGCGAAGTATCTCATCCACGACATCGAGACGCGGGGAACGCGCCCGTTCGTAGTTGAGGGATTCAGGGATTCCAGCGAGCTGCAGGCCTTCAGGGAGCATTTCCCGGGCCTGATTGTGATCAAGATAGAGGTGGATGAGAATGCCCGGTTGGAGGCGTACAAAGCGGAATACGGGCACTATCCCACGAAGGACCAGCTAGAGGACATCTCCGAGATCGGCGTGGACCGCATGTTACCTGACATCGTCCTGCACAACCGCTATTCGAAGGACGGGCCGGGCGGCGTGCTGTCCGGCGTAGTGAGAGCCGTTAAGGAGGGCACCCTGCCCGACCTGATGCGGAGATAGCCTTCTATCGCGTCTTGTTCCCCCGGCTCGAAGAACTAGATGTTGCCGGGAACGTGTTGAGCTCCTTGTCTATGGCGGGCGGCGCCAGCATCACTATCGCGGAGTCTATCGACGCGTGAAAGTGCCTATCAGCGCCGCGATGTTCTTGTTTTGCGTGGTCTGCTCTGCGTCCAGAGAAAAACCACGCGCCAAAGCGCACAAAGCTGAGCTTGGCGGGCGATAATTAAGCGAGGAGAGCAATATACCTATCTGCGCGCGGGCAGCAAGCGCGCACAGAAATTCCGACCAGTTTGTGTGCGGCCGGGTTCAGAAAGATTTATATACTTTTACATCTCAACCGTAATCCCGTCAGGAAGATTGCGCTTTACGCGTTTTCTGTAAACTCTATTCTCATCCACCCAGGCGTATGCTTTTGCATACGCCTATTTTGCACCTCAGTCAGAGCCATACAACGCAGAATAGTGGAATAGCGGCACTGGGCCCGGGAAATGACGCGCCTATTTCTGCGCGAATGTAAGGTATGCAGTGTGCCATACCCCCTTCGTGGACGGGCGCGTGCCTTCCTTCCTGACCAGCATGTCCCTTGCGATTATTTCGAGCACCACCACGTTCCTGAACCTGTACTTTTCCAGCTTGGATACGAAACTCTTGACCTGTTCCATGTGAGGGAGGTAGCCGCATATGTAGCCGTTCTGCTTCAGCGCCTTGTATGCGTTTCTGACCGCCTTGTCGGAGCCCGGAAGGTCCAGCGTCACGAGGTCTACGCCCTTCTCTTCTATGCGCTTCGTGACGTCGCCTAGCTTGAGCACCAGGTTGTCAAGGCCCTCGGAGCGCATGTTGCGCTCCGCGATCTTCATGAAATCCTCGCGCAGGTCGTAGCTCGTGACCTGCTTGCATATCCTGGCGAGCGAGACCGCGAGCCAGCCGCTGCCCGTGCCCGCGTCGACGCACACGCTGTTCTTCCCTACGCCGGTGTACGCGATTATGACTCCTATGTCCTTGGGCAGTATGACCTGCGGGCCGCGCTTCAGCCTCCTGTACGATTCCGGTATGAACACTGCATTGCCTCTCATTTCTTCGCCACGCCCTTCGGGCGCTTCCTGGCAGCCTTTGGCTTCGCGGGCGCCTTTGCCTTCCTGATAGGAAGCGCCGGCGTGGCCTTCGCCTGGGGCGCCTTGCGCGCCTTCGGCTTCGCGACTGCGCTAATGGCCTGCGCGGGCGCGGCGCCTTCCTTCGCGGCCTCCTTGGCCTTGAGTTCCTGTGCGCTCTTCCATTTCGCCTTGCTCGGGCACTTGGAGTTCAGGCACATCTCGAACACGCCCCTCCCTTGCCGGATGACCTTGACCATCGGGGTATGGCAGTACTCGCAAAGCTTGTTTGCAGGCTCTATCTTCGCACCTTGCGGCAGCGAGTAGGTCACGGTGCACTTCGGATAGTTGGCGCACGCCGCGAAGGACTTGCCCAGCCTTGACTTGCGTATGACTAGGTTCCCGCCGTCAGATGGGCACTTCCCCAGTATGACCTCCGCTTCCTGGAGCACCTTCCCCATCTCGAGCGCGATGCTCGATTTGTTCTTGTCGAAGACTTGCAGCGCCGCGAGCAGCATCTTCTTCCCCTCCTCTATCACTTCCTGCTCGCTCTTCTCGCCCTTCGCGATCTTCTCCATATCCTCATCCAGGGCGCGGGTGGTGCCTTCGTCGACGATCATGGGCGCATGCTCCTTCAGCACGGCGAAGACGCTCATGCCGAATTCGGTGACGCGCATGCTGGTGCCGTCTATGTAGCCGCGCTTGAATAGCGTGTCTATTATCTGGGCGCGCGTCGCCTTCGTGCCGAGGTCCTTATGCTCGAGTTCCGCTATCAGCATCGCCTTGCCGTAGCGCCTCGGCGGCTGCGTCATGAGCTCGTTGGTGTATGCCTTTTCTATCGCTACCTTCGCGCCCTTCTGGAGCGCGGGAAGCATCTTCTCGCCCATCCGCGCATATTCGTAGAACGCGAGCCAGCCAGCCTCGAGTATCGCTGTGCCATTTGCGGCATAGCGCTCCTCCGCGACCGCGACGACGATCCTGGTTTTCGAGAGCTTCGCGTACGCCGCGAAGCACGCAAGGAACCTTTTCGCTATTAGATCGTATAGCTTCGACTCGAGCGGAGCCAGGCCCTTGGGCAGCACCCCGGTCGGGTATATCGCCGGGTGCGCTTCGTCTGTCTTGAAGCCCTCGTTGGGCCTGAACCTCTTCTCGGCTATGAGTTTCTTTGCGAGCTCTGCGTACGCGGGGTTCTTCGCGAGGTCGCCGATTATCTTGCCCAGCCCGAGGGTGGGCGGCAGTTTCTGCGACGATGTCCTTGGGTACGAGATGTATGCGCGCTCGTACAGTGACTGCGCAAGCGCGAGCGTCGCGGAGGGGTCTATCCTGAGAGCCCTGCTGGCTTCAAGCTGCAGACCCGTGAGGTCGAAGGGCGGGTATGGCCTGACCAGCTGCTCCTCCGATTTCGCGTCCTCCACGAATGCCGCGCCTGCATGCGCCTTGGTGGCCGCGAGCGCAGCTTCAGCAATGCTCTTGTCGAATATGTCCCCGCGCTGGTTGGAGAACTCTGCGCCGGAGACGAGAACGAACACACGCCGGAACGGTTTTGGCACGAACTTAGATATCTCAGTTTCCCTGTTGGCAAGAAGCGCAAGTGCGGGCCCCTGCACCCTGCCTATGCTGAGGGTGCGGCGGAACTTGCTCTCCGCGAGCGCGCCGGTCAGGGCCCTGCTGAGGTTTATGCCCCAGAGCCAGTCCAGCGTGTGGCGCGCCTCGCCCGCGTAGAAGTTGTTCAGGTCTAGCGGCGAGAGGTTCTGGTATGCATTCACAAGGTCGGGTATCGTGGTCGTGGAGAACTTCATGCGCCTTGCGCTGTTGAGGCCGGCGCACAGGAATTTTATTATGTTGGTGCCTATGACCGTGCCTTCGGTGTCATAGTCGCACGCGTTCACGAAAGTGCTCGCCTTGGACGCGAGCTCCCTGAATACATCGACGTACTTCTTGGTGAAGTACGCCTCCTTGTTCACCTCGTACGAGGGCGCCCACGCGACGTCGAGCACGGGGTAGCCGTGCTTGGTGCCCACTTGGCGTATGGTGAAGAGGTGCCCCACCGCTGCCGCGATGTACGTCGTGGCATTGCCGGCGCCCATGACGTAGTAGCTCACACCGTTCAGCACTACGCGCTTCTGGTTGTTGTTTCCGAGCGCTATGGCTAGGCGCAATGCGACGCTGGGTTTTTCCGCTATGATCAGGACTGCCATGTTAGACCAGACAATCAGCGCCGGGCGCCCCTCCTGACCTGCGCGTTCTCGCGCTTCGGGGCGGGCGAGGCCGCTGTTACGGATTCCGGCACGGCCTTCGAGACCAGCCACGCGTTGACGAATCCAATCGCTATCGCCAGCACGACCACTATGTAGAAGGCCACGCCGGCGCCATAGTATATAAATATCGCTATCGCTAATATCGCGAGCACGATTGTGAGCAAGGAGAACGCGAGTTCGGTCTTGTGCTGCATAGAATCAGTGTTTGTAATGTTGGACATTAATTTGGTTATATTTATAACTCTTATCGCGGCTCTCATCACGTCCTTCTCCCAGCTAGCATTCAAGACAGGCATAAGGAAACGCCTGCGCTCTCTGCGCGAGATAGCCGGACTCGCCGGGAACAAGAGGGTCGTCCTGGGCGTTATGGGATACTTCGCCGGGCTCGTGGTATACCTGTTTGCGCTGGCGAACGCGCCGTTATCGATAGTTTATCCGACTTTCGCAAGCACGTTCATCTTCATAGCGGTGATCTCCCTCGCACTGATCAAGGAGAAGTTCTCCCCGCTGAGGATTGCCGGCGTGCTCGTGATATTCGCAGGCATATTCCTGGTCTCGCTCACCATATGATCGCATGAAGGAAAAGGCCCGCAACGTGATGATGCTCGTCCTCTCGACGATGCTCGGAGCCGTCGGGCAATTCTTCTTCAAGTACGCATTCCTGCACAGCGCGGCGTTCGCGGTCCTGCTCGGCATAGGGATACTTTCGTACGTGGTATCAACGTTCGTGTACTTCTGCGTGCTCAGCAGGGTCCATCTCAGCTTCGCTTACAGCATGGGCGGCATGAGCTACATCTTTGCCGTGCTGCTCGCCGTGCTGCTGCTTGGCGAGCAGGTGCCGCTGCTGAGGTGGACAGGCGTGCTCGCGATAGCCGCAGGAGTCGTGCTTGTGGGCCTGAGCTAGGCTATATCCTTCTTGACATGATGACTGAGCCTGTGTAGTGGTCGCGCGCCCGGATAAGACCGGGCACGAACCCCACTTTCCTGAAGCCCAGTTTCTTATAGAGGCGCATCGCGACGTAGTTGTCTGCGAATATGTCATGCAGCACTATCAGGCGAAGGCCGAGATCCTTTGAAAGCCTCATGGCTCTGCGCATCAAGACCTCGCCAAGCCCGAGGCCCCGGTACTCCTTCAGCAGGGATATCTCCAGCTCCCCGACGTGGCTCTCCTTGCCGATGTACCGGTATACCTGGCATACGCCCACCACCCTGCCGCCCACTTCAGCCACCAACGCTATGCGCTTCCCGTTCTCCAGGTCGACGAGCGCTTTTCCGAGCAGCTCGGCCTCTTCCTTCCGGGTTCTTCTCTTGTCGTCGAGCACCGGGGCGCCCTCATCCACCAGGGCGTTTATGTGCCTGAGCATGTCGTTCAGGTCGTCCATCCTGGGGGCGCGTATTGTGACTTTCTTGTGGATGCTGCCCCTGTACCTCAATACGACGCGCCCTGCGTGCAGGCGCACACTATCTACCCCACCGTTCAAGCATATGTAAGCAAAAGGATAAAACGCTTGCGCAGGCTTAGGAGGCTACTTCACTTCCAGCTTCCTTACCTCTATCCTGTTGATGGGCGCAATGTGCTCGAGCTTGCCTGCGATATCGGATTGGAACTTGCCCTCGATTATCGCGTTTATTATTGCGCTGTAGTCGTTGTTGCTGAAGTATTCCGCGGCGAGCGCGTTCATCTCCTTCCTCATGCCGAGTATCTTGCTGTGCGCGGCGCGCTGCTTCGTCACCACCAGGAGCTTTACCACCATGCTGGTGCCGTCCTTGCTCGAAACTGGCATCACCGACGATGCGATGCTCCTGTAGCGCCTGACCAGCGACCTTATGTAGCTGTACAGCTCGTTCATCTCGACGAGCTTGGTGTTCGCTGCGGAGCCCGCGACCTCGACTGTCTTGAACATGACGTTCGTGTACGCGTGCTGAGGGTTGTGCGTTATCACGTCCAGGCTCACGATGATGTTCCTGCCCATCGCGGACTTGTCGTCGTTGGCAGGGATCTCGCCTATCTGCGCGCTGCTGAATACTTTAGGCGCGTATACAGTGAACCACTTCTTGAGCTTCCACTTGTCTATTTTCTTCTGTGCCGGCATTCAAAACACCTAAGACGAGCCCTTTATCAGCAGAGCGGCCTGCTGCGGGTCGTATCTCCAGCCCCTCGGCAGCGCGCCCGCCCCGACATAATACTTGGTAAGCCGCCATATCTTGGACTCTACCCTGTGGAGGCGTGTCTTTCCATGGATGTCCTGCTTGTTGCGCTCCAGGTGGTCGCGCATCGCCACCGCGGCCTTCATGAGCTCGAAAAGGTCCGCCGGAAGCCTGCCCGCGAGGTCGTTCTTCTTGAGGAAAGAGGTCAGGCTCTCGCCGAGCATGACCTTCAGGTAGGGCGCGTTGTGCTCCTTCTTGAGCTTCTCGCCTATCATCGCGGGGGGCATGCCCTGCTTTGCGTACTGCCCGATCAGCACGGCCAGCTGTTCCTTTGTTGGGGCGCCCTCGGGTATGCTGACCGCCTCCGGCGCCGGTTTTCGGGACTTTGCCCTGCCGTGCTTCTTAGAGTACATTCGTGCCATTCTAACACGCCGACTGGGTCTTAAGCCTTGATCTCAACGGAGTATTCGCCCTTGCCCACTTGCACCTCCTTTGACTTGCAGATGCGGGCAAGCTCGTCTTTCGCTGCGATAACTGCGCTATAGTATTCTTCTGGAACCTTTATAATCGTTGAGGCTATCCCCTTGTTGAGAGCCAGCCTGTCCCTTGCCTTGGCCTTCCTCACCTCTGCGATTATCGAGTTTAGGAACGTGCCTGCAGTGCCTAAGTCTATGTCCTCAACCGCGCTCCTGAACACGATCCCGTTTATGACATAGTCGGTGCCGCGCTTCTCCTCCGAGTGCTTGGGGAACTCCTCCGCGAAAACGCTCTTGCCGCTGCCTAGAAGCGCGTTGAGCTCCTCTGCGATGTGCGGCATGACAGGCGCGAGCAGCCTTAGCGATGCGTTGAACACGTGCAGCAGCGTGAATGCCGCTGCGCGCCTGCTGCCCTCTGTTTCCTTGCCGGCTGCGTGTATCCTGTGCTTGACGTTCTCTATGTAGTAATCGGCGAACTCGTGCCAGTGGAACGCGATCGCCTTGCTCATTGCCTCATAAAGGTCCAGCGCGTCGTAGCTGGAAGTGACCGCCTTGACGGTCTCGTTCAGCCTGTCGAGTATCCAGAAGTCGAATATGTTGAGGTCCTTGTGCGGCGCCTCCTTGGGCATGCGCACGTCCTTTATCGCGCCCTTGACGAAAATGGCGGTGTTCTCGAGCTTTATCAGGAAGCTCTTGGCGTAGTCCATCTCCGCGTAAGAGAACGGCTTGTCCTTGCCGAGGCCTCCGCTCAGCGCGACCCACAGCCTCACCGCGTCGACGGGGTACTTCTTGAGCAGCTGTTCCGGCGAGATTCCGTTGCCTGTGCTCTTGTGCATCTCCTTGCCCTGCGTGTCGAGTATCATGCCGTGCGTCAGGAGATGCTCGAAGGGCTTGTTGTCAGCGAGCGCCCACGTCCTGAATATAGTGTAGAACGCCCACGTCCTGATTATGTCGGTGCCCTGTATCCTCATGCTCGTGGGGAACGCCTTTGCGAAAAGCTCCTTGTTGTCCGGCCAGCCCGCGACGACCAGCGGGGTTATGGACGAGTCAACCCACACGTCGCACGTGTCGCGCTCTCCGATGAGCTTCGAGCCGCACTTCGGGCACTTATCCCTGGGCGCCTCGTCTGCCGCGGGATCGACGGGCAGCGCGCCCTTCTCGGGCGCGACGATCTCGCCGCAGTTCTCGCAGTACCAGAACGGTATCGGCGTCCCGAAGATCCTGTGCCTCGATATGTTCCAGTCCCACTCGATGTAATCGCTCCAGTCGATGAGGCGCTGCTTCGGCGCGTCAGGCACCCAGTTGATGGAGAGCGCGGACTCCTTGATCCTGCCTGCGTACTCCTTCGTCTTTATGAACCATTGCATCGAGGACAGCAGCTCTATGTGCGTCGAGCACCTGTCGTGCAGCTTGACAGCGTGCTCGATGGGCTCCTGCTTCTTGAGCGCGCCCGACTTCTTGAGCTCCTCTATAATCTCGTCCCGCACCTTGCTCACGTGCATGCCGGTGAACCTGCCCGCGTTCTTGAGCAGGCCCTTCTCGTCTATCGCGTCGACGAAGCCGAGGTTGTGCTTGTAGTATAGGAGCACGTCGTTCTTGTCGCCGAAGGTGCATATCATCTCGGCGCCGGTGCCGAACTCCGTGTCTATAGACTCCTCGCCTATGAGCTTGATGCTGTTGCCGAATATCGGCACCCTCGCGCTCTTGCCTATCAGCTTCTTGTAGCGCTTGTCCTCGGGGTTGACTGCTATCGCGACTATCGCGTGGAGCATCTCCGGCCTGGTGGTGGCGATGATGAGCTTCTCCTTCCCCTCTTCGAGCGGGAACTCAACGTAGTTGAGCGCGCTCTTCTCGCTGATCTCGTTGACCTCCTCCCGCGCAATCGAGCTCTCGCAGTGCGGGCACCATTCGACGGGATGCCTCGCCCTGTAGATCATGCCCCTGTCGTGCATCATGAGCAGCGAGAGCTGCACCTTGCGCCTGTACTCCTTGGAAAGCGTCATGTACTCGTAGCGCTCATCGAAGCTGGCGCCCAGGGTGAGCATCTGCTCCTTCATCTTCTTCAGGTTTTCCATGGCGAACTCTGCGCACTTGCTGTAGAATTCTGCCCTTGGCATCCCGCGGCCGAACTTCTTCTCGACGGCGATCTCTATCGGGAAGCCCTGCATGTCCCAGCCTTGAGGGTACATGACGTTGAAGCCGCTCATGCGCTTGTAGCGCGCCACGCTGTCGATGTAGCAGACCCAGAACGCCTGGCCCATGTGGAGCTCTCCTGTCACGAAGGGTGGCGGAGTGTCTATCGCGAAGACAGGCAGCGCGCTCTTCTCGTCGAACCCTGCCTTGCGCTCCTGCCAGTAGGCATTCCACTTCTCGTCTATGCTGTTATCGTACATTGTAGCACTCGCTTGCGCTGAGCCTTATGAGAAACAAGAAATAAAAAGAGCGATGCAAAGACCGCAATTAGCTTATTATCTCGCCGATTGCGAATCTTGGCCTCACATCCGTGATTCTAACCTTGACAGTGTCGCCCTCCTTGGCGCCCTTGACGAAGATTACAAAGCCGTCCTTCTTGGCTATGCCGTCTCCCCTTCTTGCAACGGCCTCGATCTTGACCTCTACTTCGTCACCGACCTTGACCGGCTTTGGCAGGAAATAGCTGGACTTGACTCCGAAACCTCGCCTTTCTTCCTTGAAACCCTCCTGGGCCTCGCCTTCCTCCGTTGCTTCGTTTTCCATGTTGTCTGCTCTCGTACTCAGAAAAAGCTTTCGCTTTACTTCGTAGCCGTGTTAGAAGGTTATGCCTTTAATGTTTAAAAAGCTTTCTGAGCAGGCGGCGTTGCCTGCGGGGTCGGGCGCTAAGCTTTGCCAAGATTCGGGCTTGAGCGCCCCCCGAACGGCCGGCGCGCCGAGGTCTGAGCTACAGTTCCTTGCTCAGCTCCTCTGTGCTCCTGAAAAGGTATTCCGGCCTTGCGCTCTTGAGGGTGTGGTAGCTGTCGAAGCCGTCTGCGACGCCGCACGAATGTATGCGCGCGAGCTTCGCCGCCACTACGTCGTCGACCATGTCGCCGAAGTATATCGCGCTTTCGGGCCGCGCCTTCAGCGCGTAGAGCACCGCTTTCAGGCCGGTGGGGTCGGGCTTCGTGGTGCCGAAGTCCCTTGCGCTCACTATTACGTCGAAATAGTTGGTTATGCCCAGGTAGGCGAGCTCCTTGAGGAGCCGGTAGCGCCTGCCGTTGGAGAACAGCGCTATCTGCTTGCCAGCGCTCTTGAGCTTCTTCAGTATGCGCAGGGTGTCGTTGTGCAGCTTGGGCCTTCCGAGCAGGAAGACGAGATCGCCCAGGAATGCCAGCGCGTTGTTCTTCATCTCCTCGCGTGCCAGGGCGCGCTTCGGGTCGTACTTGCTGATGTCCACGAGTTCCTTCGGCGCCGGAACGTTCCAGAGCCTCAGGACTCGCTTGATGGCCTCGTTTACGGCCAGCGGGAGCCGCATATAAAGAAGAGTGCCGTCCCAGTCAAATATGAAGAGCCTGTACCTCCTTGCTAACCTCATCGGCACGTCATCCCCAGGTTATGTCTATGCTTGGCTTTCCGGGCAGCGCCCGCTGCGCCCTGGCCGACTTCGACGCGGTCTCCTTCTCGATGGCTATCTCTGCGCCGAACCTGCTGCCGAGATACTCTTTGGCTTCCACGAAGCCCTCGAGGACCGCGTCGCCGCGCACCTCGCGGGTCGGCGCGAGGCTCTGCATCTTCTTCGCGAACTGGCCAAGGAATTTGGATAGCTCCGCCCTGCCGACCTTGGCAAGCTCCGCGCTGCCCATGACCGCGGATATGTCCTTGCTCGCCGCAAGAAGATTGAGGGCGCGCGCCTTCCAGTCTTCGGCAAGTATGATTTTTATCGCCGCGGGCTTCTTGCCCTTGTTCGCGTCGATCTTCGCAGTTAGCGCCATGCTCTGCTCCAGGTCCTCTGCGGTCGACCTTACGAGCTCCTCGATCGCCTCCTCGTCCTGATTTACCATGTGCTCGTTGAACTCGGGCCAGCGCTCCCTGGCAACAAGCGTGGTCTTGCCGAGAGCCTGCCAGAACTCCTCTGCGATGTGCGGCATGACAGGCGCGAGCATCAGCACTACCGCCTCAAGGAAGTCCCGCACAGCTATGGCGTTCTTGCCGCCACGCTCGAAGTACCATCTCAGCTCCGAAACGGAGTTGTAGTAAATGCCCGCGTACGCGCCCTCGAGCCGCAGGGACTCCATGCACTCCGTGGCATCGCGCATCTTGGAGTTCAGCTTGGAGTAAAGCCAGTAGTCTATGTGTGCAAGCTCCGCGCTTTTCAGGAGCTGCAGCTCGTTGATGAGCCTCAGCAGGTACTCGTTCCTAGACCTCACGCTCTCTACCCCGTTGGCGCTGAACTCGGTCTCCGTGTCGAGCTCCGCGCCGGCCATCTCTATGAAGCGCAGCGGGTCGGCGCCGTACTGGGCAACGCCGTCGGCGAGGGGTATGATATTGCCGAGGCTCTTGCTCATCTTCTCGCCCTCGTAGTTGACGAAGCCGTTTACCACTATCTGCTTCGGCCAGAACTCGTTGGGGAGTATCGCCACGTGGTTGAACATGTACATGGTCAGGTGGTTGGGCACCAGGTCCGGGGCGGAGTGGCGGGAGGTGTTGCGGTACCAGTAGTCCATGGACTCCCTGCACCTCTTCACCGCCATGGAGTCGAGGCCTGTGGATGCCGCCACAGCTTCCGCGTCGCCCTTCGCGAGCAGCACGTAGTCGAAGAACTCCGGCTTCAGCTGCTCCGGCTTCGCACCGATGCTGCGCAGTATGTGCGAGAATGTGTAGAACGTCATGTATATGGTGGAGTCTGAAAGCGACTCGATTATATGGCTGGGATTCGGGGGGAATGGCGTGCCCAGGCCCTGCGCCCTTTCAGCCGCGCGCACGTCTATCCAGTCAATCACGTTCTCGAACGTGTGCCGGTACTTATCGGGGAGCACTCTCATTCCGGCGAACATGCCCTTCACCTCGCCCTTCCATTTCGGATCCCCGTAATTGATGAACCACTGGTCCTCTACAACCTTCACGACCGCCTTGTAGCCGCATCTGCAGTAGACGGGCTCCGCGTTGCTGAGAGTGAAGATCTCCAGCGCGTCTCCACGCTTTATGAGGTCGGCCTTGATGTGCTCCCTGGCCTCGGGCTCAGGCACGCCCTTGTAATCGCCGACCAGCATCTTGCCCCAGTGCGACTCCTCCCTGTATAGTAGCTTTGTCGCGAACTCTATCATGTCGTCTATGGCGTTCGGGTTCGTGTGGAGCACCTCGAGCGCGGCCAGGGCGGGCATTTCCGGATGCTCTGCCTTTGCCTCCCCCATGCTGACATCGCTGAGAGACCTGCCCACGGTTACTCCCTTCAGGGGCTCTATCTCGAGCACCTTCGCATATTCCATTGCGGGAAGCGGGTATCCGCTTGCCCTGAGCCTTTCGAGCGCGGCGTAGTCGAACGGCGCGTGCGCGGGGACGCTCATCACTATGCCTGTGCCGACGTCGCCCTTGACGAAATAGCCCGGCAGGATGGGGACCTCCTTGCCGTTGATGGGGTTTATTGCGGTCTTGCCGAGCAGCTCTGCAGCAGATATCGTGCCTGTGACCTTGACCGCGAGCTGGTAGCCGATGTTGTCAGCGGCAGCCTTCGAGAGGTAATAGGCCGCGCCGCTAATCTCGGCGATGACGTAGTCGACATTCTCCCCGACGAAGATGTTGGTAACGCCGTATAATGTCTCTGGCCTGTATGTTGCGCACGCAAAGAAAGCGCCCGAGGCGGCGTCCCTGAATTTCACGACGGTTATCTCCTCTATCTCCGGCTGCACGTCGTGCTTGGTGTCGTGCTGGCCCACAGCGTTGTTCTCGTTCGGGCACCAGCCAACAGGGTGCCTGCCCTGCGTGAGCAGGCCCTTCTCCTTGAGCTTCATGAACTGCCATTCGACGAGCTTGCTGAACATGGGCTCGGTCGAAACGAACATGCGCCGCCAATCCATGCCGTAGCCGGCGAGCATCATGCTGCGCTTGGTCTCCGGGATGAAGTAATTGACAATCGCCACGGGGTCCGTCATCTTCCGTATCTCGTCGTCGGGGACGTGAAACAACCTGAGCTCGCCGATGAGCTCGGGGTCGTTGTTGGATATCCTCTTCGCAAAGGCGAGCACGGGCGTGCCGGTGGCGTGAAACCCCATGGGATAGAGCACGTTGAAGCCGTGCATGCGCTTGTATCTAGCGTAGAGGTCCACGGTGCCGAACGTCCTGAGGTGGCCGATGTGCTGGGGCGCGTTGACGTAGGGAAACGCCGCGGTGACGAGCAGACCCGGCCTGTCGTCGGGCTCGGCCTCGAAGACTTTTGCGTCCGCCCAGGCCTTCTGCCACTTCGCCTCTATCGCCTTGTAATCTATCATCGCATCAATCCGGCAGCAAACGCGCTATAACATTCACCACTGCGCCTTTTAATATTTATGTGTGGCTGCGCTCTCGGTAAATGCGCTTTTACGCCTTTATTTGGAACCTGGATAAAGTGTTATAAGCGTTGGCTGGAATCTTTGCACGGACGGAAATGGCGAAACGATACGAGCTGCCGAAGCTGCCATACGACTACAGCGAGCTTGAGCCTTACATATCCGCGCAGATAATGCAGCTGCACCACGACAAGCACCACATGGCGTACGTGAACGGCGCCAACGCCGCGCTGGACAAGCTGGAGAGGGCGCGGAAGGGCGAGCTCCAGATAGACCTGCGGGCGGTGCTCCGCGACTACAGCTTCAACTTCAACGGCCACGCGCTCCACAGCGCGTTCTGGCAGTGCATGGCGCCTTCTGGCGCGGGCGAGGGAGGCGTTCCTACAGGAGCACTGGCAGACAAGATAAACGAGGACTTCGGAAGCTTCGACACGTTTAAGGTGCAGTTCAGCGAGGCGGCGAAGAGCGTCGAGGGCAGCGGCTGGGCATTGCTAGTGCATGAGCCGGAATCGGACAGCCTCGAAGTCGTGCAGGTAGAAAAGCACAACCTAGGGCACCTCGCGGCGCTGCCGGTGCTTCTTGTGCTCGACGTCTGGGAGCACGCGTACTACCTGCAGTGCATGAATGACAGGGGCAAGTTCGTGGACAGCTGGTGGAATCTGGCCAACTGGAGCTACGCCGAGGGCAAGCTTAGAGCAGCAAGAAAGTGACTACGCGATACGATGCCGGAATTCGAGCCCATACTAGCCGGCGGCAGATGCCTTAACGTGCGTGTTGTAGAGACTGCAAACGAGAACTCGTACGCGAGCGTGAGCAACGGCGAGGTCGTAATACGCATACCGCGGCGCCTCGGCGACGGCAAGGCGGAAGAGCTTGCGCAGAAGATGTACCTGAGGATGAAGAAGGGGCTGGAGAGGCACCCGAACCGCTACATCGGCAGGGAGCTCGCCTTCAGCGACGGGAAGGCGATAAGCATTATGGGCGCGAGCTTCTGCATGCACATAAGCGAGGACGGGCGGCGCAACGGATCCGGGCGCATAAGAGGCCAGGACATATACATATCGCTCCCGTGGTCCTTGCCTGACGAAAAGCGCGGGCACTGGATAGCGAGCCTCGCGCGCAGGCTAGTCTATCCTGCGCTCAGGGAAAGGCTGCGCGAGTATGTGCGCGCGATAAACAGCAGGCACTTCAACAGCGAGATAACTGACGTGAGGCTGCATGGCGGGTCGTCGCGGTGGGGCTACTACAGGCCAGACGGCGTCATATCGCTGGGCTTCGAGCTCCTATTCATGCCCGAGGAGTGCATCGAGTACGTGGTGGTGCACGAGCTCGCGCACACGAAGGTGCGCGGGCACAGCCGCAGGTTCTGGGACATTGTGGAATCCGTGATGCCTGACTACAGGGAGAGGAGGAAGAGGCTGAACGATTGCGGGTATTCGAATCAGGCGCAAGGCGGCCTGGCCTGACCTTCGGCAGAATATATATATCTTGCATGCCATTGGCTTCGCATGGAGCTTCTAGCGCTAAGGATAGCCAGCGCGGTCGCCATTGCTGCGGCGTACATGCTTTTTGACATATTCAACAAGAGGAACGTCCCGGGCGTTTTCGCTTACGCGACCCTCATATATGGCGCCGTGCTGACCGCGCTCTACCTTGAGGTCGTGCCCGTGCTCACCAGCGCGGCCATCGCGCTGATAATCCTGGGAATCGGATACCTGATCTACAGGGCGGGGCAGGTCGGCGCCGCGGACGTGATCGAGTTCGCAGCGCTTTCGCTCATCATACCGATGCAGCCCGTGCCCATCGTCGCGAAGCAGATGCTGCAGTTCGGGATGCCTTTTGCGGTCTCGGTCATAGTGGGCACCGGGATAGCAGCAATGGTCCTAGTGCCGCTCTACTACCTGCCCAAGGCGAGGCTCACGAAGCGCTCGATGTCCGTGAGCAGGACGCAGATCGTGAAGGCGCTGGCAATCGCCGCAGCATACCTCTTCTTCGTTTTCTCGCTGGAAAAGACCGCGGGCATAACGGTCGATGGGGCGATAATATTGGTCATCCTGCTGCTCGGCTCTGCCACCATAACCGCATTCGAGGAGCCGATAACGCGGTCCATGGTGAAGTACGTGCCCGCGAGCCAGTTCGATGAGGGCGACATAATCGCATTCAACCTGATGAGCAAGAAGGAGATCTCGGCCGTTAAAAGGCGGGCCCGGCGCTTCGACCGGCTGCTGACGCATGAGCTCATAAGGGAGATGCGCGCAAAGAGGATAAGGCAGAGGTTCCCAGTCTACAAGGAGGCGCTGCCGCTGGCGCTGCCGATATTCGTGGGCGTCGTGATGTCGCTCCTTGTTGGCGACCTTTTCATATTCATTCTGCCCGTGCTCTGAGGGGGTAACGCTTTTAGCCCTGCGGATTGAGAGAATACGGATGACATGAGATACGCAAGAGAGCACGTCAAGCGCTACTGGGGCTTTGCATACCGCAGAAGCATCGGCATCGCGATGCTCATATTCGCGTTCACGCTCGCGGTGGGCACCGTGTTCACGAGTCTCATAGGCAGCTCGCTCGAGAACGCCGCGCTGGCCGAACTCATATTCTGGGGAATCCTGATAATCATTGCAACCTTTGAGCTGGCGATAAGCCTTGCGGGGGCGCACATCTCGAGCACGCTGCTGATGAATGAGAGGGAGCACGAGGCGCATTCGAAGCACACGGGCGCCTGGCTGGCGGTGCTGGTGGCAGGCGCTATCGCGTTCATGATTCCCATGCTGTTCTTCGACACCAGCACGGCGCCGATAGTGTTCATGTTCAGCTTCGGCGGAATCCTTTGGGTCCTTTACTTCTCTGTGTTGGTGATCTTCAACCACACCTATTATGAGGTAGGCATCGGCGCCAGCGCACTCTGGATTGCGTTCCTGATAAGCATGGTTGGCGTGAGCCACGTAGCTCCCGGCACTAACATCTCCGCGTATGCGCTGTTCATATCTACGGTTATCGTCATAACAGTCACCGGCATGACCGGCATGTCGATGCTGTACAACTCCTCCAGGGAGTTCGTGAAAGAGTTCCTTGAGAGTCCGAGGGTAAATGGGACAGCGGACAGGCGCAGGAAGAGGTAGGCCCGCTAGCGGCGCAACGCGCAGGTTATTCGATCGACGCAGCACGCGCACACCGGTGCGAAAGGCAGCGCTCCTTCTGCTTGGAGTCATAGACATAAGCCCGTCTTATGCGTCGTTCACCGGCCGGCAGTACTTCTCATTGCTGGCGATGCTCTCGGTGTTCGCGCTGGCTTTCTTCTTCATACTCGCGCACAGGGAGTACGGCAGGCGGCGCTGAACGAGGTCGCTGCCGCTGCGATGGCCTTCTTCGCCCTGAACGCCTATTTCATTGTGCTGTCGCCTGCAGCGACAATAGGCAACATATTCGGCCTCTTCGGGCTCGGCAAGATTGCGTTCGGCGGAGTGAGCATAATGCAGTTCTTCGTGGCGTTCTACCCCGTGGCGTACTGGTATTCCGCGTTCCTGTCGCTGACCGTGCTGGCGGCGCTGATGGGCGCGTTCTACTTCTACAGCCGGAGCCTCAGGCCGCTGCTGGCAGTGGCGCCCGCGATGATATTCTTCCTCTCGTGGAGGAACATGCCAATCTACGGATTCTCGTTTGTGCCATTGGTGCTGGCTGTGCACTTCCATAAGCAGAAGGGCAGAGGGACGGACGCCGACCTTGTGAAGAGCAGGAGGCCGCTGGCGTACCTTGCATGCGGAATCGCGGTCATGGCGGTGCTCGTGGCGGCATACTCCCATGCGGCATACGTAAGCAGCAATCTGCTGCGGATAAGGGGCGTGACCCCGATAATCTACGCTGCTTCCACGAACGGAAGCGCGCAAGGGCTTGGCGGTGTCAATGCGAGCATCGCCAACAACAACCACATTGAAGAGAGGGTATCTTTCTACGTATGGAGCAGGAATCCGAACGGCGCGACGTATGCGCTCGGCCAGACGCTCAGGCCGCTCGCTGCGGGAGAGGCCGGCAACTACACAATAAGCTACCAGCTTCCGCTCACGCAGAGCACGACCAGGATCCGGGTTTTCGCATTCAGCAAGGACTACATAGCGAGCGGCAGCGTTTCAGTAAGCGAGCTTCAGGTCCTGGCCAACGCCGTGAAGGGCTAGGCCCTGCTGGCGGGCTCGGCGAAGAAATTATTAAGCTTTACGGGGGATATCACACCGTGAAGAGAGCTATACTTCTTGCGGCGGGAGTTGCGGACCTGAGCCTCTCGTACCTCGCTTTCACCGGCCAGCAGTACTTCTCCTTGCTGGCGATGCTCTCGGTGTTCGCGCTGGCTCTGCTGGCCGCGGGCGCGTTCATCGCAGCGTATTCGAAGAGGCTAGAGGCTAGCAAGAACAGCAAGGCCATCATAGCAGCATTCGTGATAGTTTCTGCTGCGATAGCAGTCTACAGCATCACGTACAACTTGATATCTCCGTCCTCCGCCGATGCGATAAAGGTCGCAGTGGCGCTGATGTCTATGGCCGTGGCGGTGTCGATCATCGGCATACACGTGACCGCGCGCGAGCTGGGCAAGAGGAGCCGCCATTCAAGGCGAGCTAAGTACGCGCTGGTGTTCGTAGGCGTGCTGCTTACGAGCTTCTTCGCGTACGAGGCCATGTACGGCTTCCACACGACATCGTGGAGCGGCGTCGACGAGAACGCTTACAACTACTACGCTGCGCAGCTCTTCGTGGGAGGCGCCAATCCGTACACGGTGAGCATGGGGCCGATACTTACGCAGCGCGGCCTGTCGCCCACCGTGCAGCTCAACGGCACGTACGAGTACGCGTACGACTACCCGGCGCTGAGCTTCCTCGCGTATGTGCCGGTAATACTCCTGGGCATAAAGTCGTTCTACAGCTTCATCGCCATCGTCGTGTTCATCAGCATCTTCGCGGCGTTCATGGTGTACTACCGTAGCGGGATGGACAGGAACGTCCTGTTGCCGATAGGGGCGTGGCTGATGGCCGGCTACGCGCTGATAGGCGTGTCCAACTCGTTCCTTTCCGTGTCGGTCTTCCTGCTGCTCGCGTACATGGAGAGGCACCGGCACCTCATGTCGGGGGCGCTGCTGGGACTTGCGGCGAGCACGATGCAGCTCGCGTGGTTCGCGCTGCCGTTCTTCTTCGTGCTCGCGCACAGGGAGTACGGCAGGCAGGCGATGCTCGGCGAGATAGCGGCATCTGCTATGGTGTTCTTCGCGATAAGCGCATACTTCATTGTGCTGTCGCCTGCAGCGACAATAGGCAACATATTCGGCCTCTTCGGGCTCACCAAGCTGCCATTCTACGGCACCAACATAATGCAGTTCTTCGTGGCGTTCTACCCCGTGGCGTACTGGTATTCCGCGTTCCTGTCGCTGACCGTGCTGGCGGCGCTGATGGGCGCGTTCTACTTCTACAGCAGGAGCCTCAGGCCGCTGCTGGCAGTGGCGCCCGCGATGATATTCTTCCTCTCGTGGAGGAACATATCCATATACGGCCTTCCGTTCGTGCCGCTGCTGCTCGCCATATACTACGAGAAGCGCAAGGCGCGCGAGGACGTGAGCGACCTCGTGAAGAGCAGGAGGCCGCTGGCGTACCTTGCATGCGGAATCGCGGTCATGGCGGTGCTCGTGGCGGCATACTCGCATGCGGCGTACCTGAGCGCGAACCTGCTGCACATAAATCGGATAGTGCCGATAATATACGTC
>CAYNNI010000011.1:0-2098 GCA_964398805.1 Microcaldota archaeon
TGGTTATGAACACCGCTATGAAGTCGTACACCGCAAGCAGCGCCATGAACGCGTACGCTGCGCCGAATCCGAAGGTTATCCCAAGCACAAGGCCGACGCCTATGCTCGCTATTATGGCGGTGAAGTTCCGCAGCGCGGGGATGCGGTTCTTTGCGATTATCAGCAGCGCTGCAAGTACGAAGGCCGCGACGTATACGGCTGCGCTTCCGCCTGTGAAGACCGCGGAATACGCGTTGCCCAGGAGCGCGGCTATGCACACTAGGAAGACGTAGAACGCGGGTATGAACACGACAATCGCCTCGAATACCGTGAAGAGGCGCCTGCCGCGGTAGATGCGGAACACGAACAGGAGCACGAGCGAGAATATCGCTATGTACGCTATGTAGAAGAGCAGGCCTGAGGAGTAGGACACCACCTGCACGCCCTTCGCCTGCTCGAAGCCGACGCCGTAGAACACCTGCGTTGCCAGAAGCAGGCCGGCGAACTGCACGATCATGAACATGGCCAGTATCTGGAGTAGCTGGCGCAGTTCTATCACGCGTAGCTGCAAAGAATCACAGAGCATCTTGAGAACAACCAATTAAAATAGCTTGCCCGCGGGCTACACGGTCCTCGAGACCGCGAAGCCGGTGAGCCACTTGAGCCATGCTTTCGCCCCTGATTCCGGCAGCAGCTGCGATACCGCGGACCACGACTCCCTGGCGAACCTTTCCGCCACGCCCCTGGCGTATGGCTCGGCACCGCAGCTTTCCATTATGCGGACGTAGTCCTCTGTCGCCCTCCTTGCGCTGCTGTGCGCCCGCAATATCTCCAGGAGCCTCCGCCTGTCAGGCGCCGGGGAGCTCCTGAGCGCGCGCACCACCATGAGCGTTACCTTGCCCTCCTTTATGTCGTCGCCTATCCCGCCCTTGTTCGCTGCGACGCCGCTCTGCGATATGTTGAGCATGTCGTCCTGTATCTGGAACGCCATCCCGAGGGACTCGCCGAATCTGCCTAGGGCGTCCACCGCCTTGCCGGGAGCGCCCGCAACAAGGCCGCCCATCTGCGCGGCCATGCTGAACGCGCTGCCGGTCTTGTTGGCTATCGTCTGCAGGTACTGCTCCTCTGTTATGCGGGAGAGGTCGACGCTCTGGTTGTGCCATGCAAGATCCATCGCCTGCCCGACCGAAAGCCGCAGCATCTCCCTTACGTAAACGGAGAGCGCCCTGTTCTTCGTCTCCGGGGAGAGCTTCCTGCTGCCTATCAGCGCCACTACCGGGAAGAAGTACAGGAAATCGCCGAGATTGGTCCCGATGTCAAGGCCGTACTTGACGTGCACGGTCGCATGCCCCCTCCTGACATTGCTGCGGTCCTCTATGTCGTCGTGGATGAGCGTGCCGTTGTGCACGACCTCCGGAACCAGCGCGAACTCCACGAAATCCGCAGGGCGCTTTCCGAACGCCTCGATGACCGCAAGCGTGAGCACCGCGCGCAGGCGCTTCCCGCCAAGCCCCAGCAGGTACCTCGCGGGCTCGAGTATGCCCTTGTCTATGGCCTTGTGGTCATACACGTAGCCGCTCCTCCCAAGCAGGCTCTTTATGTACTTGTCGGAGGACTCGGACCTCACAGACTCCTCGAGCTTCCTGTTGACAAGCGACGCCATGTCGCGAAGATAGCGCTGCATGCGTTCGCTCTCGTCAAGCGCCATGGCTATAGTTCTGCGGCAGGCTTTAAAAGGCTAAGCAAAACGCTGGAGGTGGGAATCGAACCCACGTGGGCCTTATAAGGGCCCAACAGCTTAGCGGGCTGCCGCCCTACCACTAGGCGACTCCAGCCTGTACAGAATCTCTCTGCAATGCTTTTATAATGTGGCAGAAGCCGGAGTTGCACCGCCCCACGCGCGCGTGTTGCTGCGCATCGGCTCGGCCCTGTATCTTAAGAGCATGACAAGATTGTGCTTAAGGTTGCTCCTTCCGGCCTGGCCTGGTTCGCATAACCTGCCATCACCTAAGGCAGAGCCTCAGCGCTTGAGCGCAGACGCGCGCACGCGAGACAGCACGCCGTCGGCATTGGCCCGCCTAAAGGGATATGCGGATGGGAAACCCTTAGCTTCCCGCCT
>CAYNNI010000012.1:0-2159 GCA_964398805.1 Microcaldota archaeon
GTTCATACCGAACAAGGACGTGCTGTCCCTGATAGAGGCGCACAAGCCTGACAAAGGCTTTGATGCTGCAGTTGCCATAAGCAAGGCAGAGGACTTCTACCAGCGCATACTCGTGGGGTTCGGGGACGACTCCGTGGCCGAGCTTGCTGGCGCGCACATAGCGTGCGAGAACATATCGAGCCTCGCGTGCGACGTGCTCGAGGACTCGCGCATAGGCGTGTCCCCTCTCGAGAAGTCCGCGCGCTACGTGCTTTTCAACAAGAAGGTCGACGGCAGGTACCTCTGGTACCGTGACGCGAAGCTCATGGAATCCAGGTTCAGCAGCCTCTACGAGGAGACCATGGACGAGATCTTCGACCTCTACTGCAAGTGGATACCGGTCGTGATGCAGTACGTCCGCGAGGCCTCTCCAAGAACGGGCGATACCACCGAGAGAGCCTACGAGGTCGCGACCAAGGCGAAGACCTGCGACATCCTCAAGAACATGCTTCCCTCGGGAAGGCTGACGAACGTCGGGATGTTCGGCAACGGCAGGGCGTTCGAGTACATGCTTACCAGGCTCTATTCAAGCGAGCTTTCCGAGTGCAACGCGCTCGCGGCGGAGATGCACGAGGAGCTGGCGAAGGTCATACCCTCGTTCGTCAAGAGGTCGCAGCGGTCCGAGTACGTCACGGGGACGCGCAGCGGAATGAACGACTTCATGTCGCAGAGCATAATCAGCCAGGACGCGAAGGGCAACGGCGACTCGTACCTGAGACTAGTAGACTACGACCAGGACGGCGACGTGAACGCGCTCGCCGCGATGATGTACCCGTACTCGAGGCTTTCCGTGGACGAGCTCAGGGCGCTCGTCGGCTCGATGCCGCTGGTGAAGAGGAAGGATCTGGCGGCGACATACCTGGCAAGGAGGAGGACGCGCAGGGACAGGCCCGGCAGGGCGCTGGAGAACGCCTACTACACCTTCGAGATGTGCGCCAGCTACGGCGTATTCAGGGACATTCACAGGCACAGGGTGCTCACGCAGGAGAGGCAGAGGCTCACCACCGATCTCGGCTACGAAGCTCCGGTCGAGCTCGAGTCTGCCGGCCTCGACAAGGACTTCCGGGAACTGATGGAGCGCGTCGCTGGCGTGAGCAGGCAGGTAGCCGTCGAGATGCCTGTGGAGGCGCAGTACATCGTGCCGCGTGCGTTCCACATGCGATGGTACGTGAAGCTCAACCTCCGCGAGGTGTACCACTTCGCGGAGCTCAGGTCCGGGCGCCAGGGGCACCCGGTCTACAGGAAGATCGCCCAGGAGATGAAGAGGCAGGTCGAGAAGGTGCACCCTGTGCTGACCGAGTACATGCAGGTCGACATGAACGATTACGAGCTTCCCAGGCTGGAGAGCGAGAAGAGGATAGACAGGAAGCTGGAGGAGCTGGACAAGAAGCAGGAGGCGAGCAAATGATACTATCTGCGAAGAAGGTCATGGAGCTGAACAAGAAGTATGCGCTGATCGAGAACCTGTCGGACCGCGAGGCCCTGGACTCGGAAGGCGTGGGCATAGACATACGCGTTGGCGAGGTCTACAAGCTCGAGGGCGAGGGCTTCCTCGGCGTGAGCGACCGGAAGACTCCCGGCGAGCGCAAGATCGCCGACATAAAGAGCGGCGACAAGGAGGTGACACTCGAGCCGCGCGACTACGTGCTAGTCAAGACGATAGAGAAGGTCAACATCCCGTCGGAGAAGATAGTGATAGAGGAGGGCGCGGAGCCGGCGCACATAATGCTCGACGTGCACCCGCGGAGCACGCTCCAGCGCTGCGGCATATACCTGATGGCGACGAAGACGGACCCGGGCTATTCCGGAGAGCTCATATTCGCGCTCACAAATCTCGGCGGCAGCCCGTTCAGGCTCGAGCTCGGCGCAAGGATAGCGAACGTGACGTTCGAGCAGGTCGTGGGCGACATAGTCCGCGCATACTCCGGGCAGTGGAAGGGGGGCCGGGTGTCTGCGAAGAAGACAGAGAAGCAGAACTGATGGCTGGAGATTAACAATGTGAGCGGGAAATCCCACATGCTTTAGCGGTGGGATGAAAGCTAGGGCGGAAACGGAAGATGAGTATGGTTGCATATAACGGCGAAAGAGATATATATTTTGTTGGAGAACAGGATAGCAAC
>CAYNNI010000013.1:0-4697 GCA_964398805.1 Microcaldota archaeon
CTCCCTGAACTCGCTCTTCGCGCCGCTGACCAGATATGCGCCCGCAATGTGAAACGCCAAAGGAAGATTCCAGGAAAGAAGAAGGGAAGCCGCAACAGATTCTTAGCGAAGAGAAAGGTCGCAAAAGTCTACGGAAAAATCCAAAACACGAGGTCGGACTCCTCCATAAAACATCGGTGCAGTTGGTGAACTCATACTCATTCATAGGGCTGGAAAAGTTGCAGTCTCAGGAGATGTTGGAACAGGCATACGGGAAACAGATAAACGATGCCGGTTGGAACAAGTTTGCGAACATGCTGACATCAGGCATCAATAAACCTCTTATACCAAGAGTCGCCATTTTCTATCATGTTGGTCACCAAATAACCAACATACGGCAGGAGTTTAAACCCTTCTGCCGTCATCAAGATAGAGGAATTCTACAGAGCCTATTTTTCTAGATTTTTCGGCGATGTACATAAAACTTATAATCTTTGTACGGCATTGTGTATCGGAAGTGCTTAGATGGTACCTAAAAAGCTCAAAAAGGGCTCACACATAAGGGTTATTGCGCCCTCGGCCAGCATGTCGATTATCTCTAAAGATGTAACGGCACATGCTAAGAAAAGGCTCGAATCGCTTGGTTACAATGTTTCATTTGGTAAGCATGTGAAAGAGACCAATGAACTCATTTCTACGAGCATAGAATCAAGAATTGCTGACCTGATGGCTGCGTTCGAAGACAAAACGGTAGATGCAATACTTACAGCCGTAGGTGGGTACAACAGCAACCAGCTTTTAGATTATATAGATTTCGATGGTATAAGGAGAAATCCGAAAGTGTTCTGCGGTTATTCAGACATTACTGCCTTGCACAACGCCATACTGAAAAAGACAGGCCTTGTAACGTATAATGGACCGCATTTCTCTACATTTGGGATGCTTAAAGGTATAAACTATACTATTGACTATTTTAACCGATGTGTTGCCAAGCCGGGTAAATTCGTAGTAGAACCGGCAATGGAATGGAGTGATGACGAGTGGTATATCAATCAGCAAAAAAGAGAATTCGTTAAGGGATCGGGCTTCTCTACAATTCAAAAGGGCGAGGCAGATGGTAAAATCATAGGCGGAAACTTATCTACATTTACATTGCTTAATGGGACAGACTTTCTTCCCGACATGGATAATACTATACTATTCCTTGAAGACGATGACGGGTCAACCCCAAGAATATTTGATAGGATGCTGCAATCGGTACTGCATCAAAGAGGTTTTGATGGGGTCAGAGCACTAGTGATAGGGCGATTCCAGAAAGCCTCAAATATGACAAATAAGATCTTGAAAAAAATACTACTAACAAAGAAAGAGATTAAAGATATGCCCATAATCGCAGACGTTGACTGCGGCCACGTAACTCCTCAGATAACTTTTCCGATAGGAGGAACTTGCAGAGTAGTTTCTGCTTCTGATTCCGAACTAGAAATCATAAAACATTGAATCTAATTGTATACTATTAGGCTCTGTAGAAATCCTTTATGAACCACAAGATAAGCGCTGTCCAACAAATCCTGCTGCACTTTGAACCTCCCATTTATATGGATTAGTAACGTTTCACTTCTCCAATGAAGTCTTAGCATTTCTACAAAGCCCTAGAAAGCCATAAATATTCCAGGAAAGATAACAATTCTTATCCTTACAGTTGAGAGGGCGGTATACACGGGAGAAAAATGCTTAGTAGTGAGGCGGTCGGACCTTGTGGGCACGGGCGTGATTGCCGAGAAGGGCAGCGACAAGTTCACCCGCCTCGACGGCGAGCTGTGGTCGCGGCTCAATGACGTTTTTACCCAGAGGGGCTCGTACGCCGAAAGGAACGGCCCGCACGGCGTAGAGGGCGACAGCTCGTTCAAACAGATAGTGCCCTTTGCCTACTTCGTGGCAAGCGACGGAAGGTTCCTGATTTACCAGAGGAACCCCGACCCTGCGAAATACGACGAGGCGCGTCTGCGGGGCAGGGTCTCGATCTGCGTCGGCGGGCACGCCAGGCTGTTCGAGTCGGTTTCGGACGCGTTGTGCAGGGAGTTCGCGGAGGAGGCTGAAGTGTCGATGGGAGCTGATACGCTCCGCTTCACGTACGGCACCAGCGCGTTCGACAAGGACGAGATGATGTCCATACTGCGGCCGAGATACGTCGGCATAATCGACGACGAGAAGGACGCGGTCGGAGAGGTGCACCTCGGAGTCGCGATAGCGGTCTCGCTTCCGCAGGACTGGCGCGTTAGGATGAAGAAAGGCGAGAGCGCGAGCTTCGAGTACGCGGGACCCAGCGAATACCAGCGGAGGAAGTCCGCTGGCGAGATAACCCCGACGGCTGGACCGATATCGTGTTCGCGAAATGCTCAGGAGGGATGCGCCGCAGCAGGCGCCCCCGTTGCAAATACGCAACGATTCGTGAATAAATTGCACGAGAAACAAATGCGTATATATCTCCCAAAACAAAAACATTTATCGTGGTACGAATGGAAAGCGCATCCGCATGCGTCGTAAACGAAGTCACAGTCCAGCCCCAACCGACAAGACCGATTAATTTGCTTAGGAATGGCATCGGGCAGGACCTGTTCCTCAGGGTGTGCGAACGCTCGCGGGATGCCGCCTTTGCGCGCCTGTACGAGCGCATATCCCCGGAGAGGCGCATATCTGAGATGCCGGACGTCATGCTCACAAGCGAGCCTGGAGAGGGCGGAAGCTGCAAGCGTCTGGACAAGTTCGTAAAAGTCAATGATAGGCTGAATATCCAGGACGCGCGGGACGTGATATCCCACGAGTCCCTCCATTTCTGGCAGTTCCGCGACGCATTCTACACGAGAGTCCTGGCATTCAAGGAGCGCATAAACACAGGATACTACGGCAATGTCGTGGCTGAAATGCTTCCGTTCGCGATTCTTGAAGCCGGGGCGTATTTCTTTGAGAGGCTAGTGCAGGAAGATGACGGCTCCGGCAGCACGGCAAAGAACATGATAGCGTTCCTCTGCGACGGCTTCCATCCGGAAGGGGGTTATAGGGTCGCGCGCGCAGTTTACGAGGGAATAAGGGGCAACGATCTCGAATTGATCGTGGAGGTGGGGCTCTTCAGCGGGAGCAGCAAGGACATTGATGAGGTGAGGGAGAACGCGATAGCCAACCTAGGTAAATCCCTGGCGCTGCTCGCGCTCGCAGCGAACGGGTATGACGTAGACAGGACATTCGAATGCCTTGTTTCTGATCCGGAGGAGCTCATAGGCAAGATAAGCGCGATGCGCGAGGCTAGGGTCGATGGCCTGGAAGGGCAGATGCGGGGCATTGGCGAGTCCATGGGCGTTTGCGTGGGCTTCCTCAGAGTACAGAAGGGCAAAGAGGCCGCGCCGGAAGCGGCAGGCATGCTTAGGGCAGTTTGAGTGGTGTTCGCGTGCTCGCCCCAAACTCGAAGAAGATAATACTCAAGGTGTTCGACGCAAAGAACTCGTTCGAGAAGAGGTCGCACACGTGCAGCGTCTGCACGGCGTACAAGCGCGAGATATCCAAGGGCAACAAGGAGGCCCTCGCGTTCTACAAAATGCACATAGCCGAGGTCGCGAGGAAGAACCACGGCGTCACGATCGTGCTGTATGGCAAGGACAGGCAGAAGATGCTCTCCAGCCTGGGGGCGCTGGCGGGCGGCGGCAAGCGATGAGAATGGCAAGCGATTGCTTGGTGCAGCGAGAAACCGACAACCCAAGATGCATGACGCTTGAGCGCGAGCTCAAGGCCAAGGACGCGTCGACCGACTTCGCGACGCTGATACGCCTTGACGCCCGGGGCGACGCACTCGGCGAATCCAACGACGGGGACGGCGCCGACGACATAATGGCTCGGCCCGAAGCGATGCGGGAATCGCTCGGGCTCAGCGTAAAGGCGCAGTACGAGCTCATGTCCGTGTATGCTAAGGTGATAGCCCCCATCACAGCATGCCCGGAGGCCATGGACCACAAGAACAACGTGATCGCGTCGCCCAGGGTCCTCGGAAGGATAGACGAGAGCCAAAACGCGGCCATAAGCGCAGAGGACGACGTGCTCGTCTCGGACTTCGCGAAGCTAGTCTCCCGAAGCATAGCTGACGCGGGCATCGCGGACAGGAGGTTCATAAAGGGCGTCATCGTATATCCTATGCTTATGGCGGACCTCAACGGCTGGAAGATGAAGGACTTCCGGTTTCCCGAGAGGATAATACAGGCAATAAAGAGCGCGGAGAAGGACAAGGCCCTGCGCGAGATCATAGAGGCCCTGGACATGCCGGTGCTGCTCAGGGCAAGCTAGCCGCAGAAGCGGGCGATTGGACGGAAGAGAGCATCAACGAGAGGAGAATGAGGGTCGCAAGGGCAGTAGACAGCGTGTACGGTGCGCTCATCACAAAACCTGGCGGCGCCATATCCGGCATAATCGCAGAAAGGGTCGAGGGCGAGGCGCGCAACAGCTCGGCAGCAAGCATTTATGAGAATTCGGACCTGGCGCTCAGCAGGGTATGGAACCGCATAGACACGCAGATACGGCGCGCCCAGAAGGAGTTCGGCCTCGACAGGGGCGACGCCAAGAAGGTCAGGGGCGGCTTCAAGTACCTGATGAGCCAGTACCGCGGAGTGCTCCGGCATGAGGCCCGGAAGTGCGAGGCCGCGACAACGATGCAGGACATCAAGGGCTTCCTG
>CAYNNI010000014.1:0-11786 GCA_964398805.1 Microcaldota archaeon
TTCTGGCAGTTGCGGCGCCGCGAAATTTTGCGGAGCCCTGCCATTAACGGAATATCCACAGAAAAGAAGTAGTATTTGTTGTATCGCAGAGTGCAATTCATTCACGACCTAAAGGTCGTGGCATTCTTGCCCTACGAGTAAGACATTCTTACCAAGATGTATAAGCTTTGCTCTCTTCGATGACCAAAAAGGGCCTTAGCCGGGGGTCGAACCCGGTCTAGAGGATCCACAGTCCCCCGTGCGAGCCGTTACACCACTAAGGCCATGGGCATACATCGCAATGCAACTTTTTAACTGTTGAGCCTTATCACCTCGTATGCGCGTGGGGCGACGGCTGTGCTTATCACCGCAGTGCCGTTGGACATCTCGATCACGATGCCGTCCGCCTTTGCGCAGAGATAAACTGCAGAGATCCAAGCCGCATAACTGCTCGCATTGCCGGGAAAGGTGGCAGCCATCATCGATGCGAACGCCCGGACATTCTGTACGTTGCCGTACAGCAGGAACTGGTCGGAGAGGCCGACCGCAACGGATGAACGATAAAGGGCGCAAGACGTGACCAGTACGCTGAGCAGCGCCACCGCGCCCACGAGCATTCCGTAGAATCCCACTCAATCGCACACGGACAGGCACGCCAGGGTATATACTCCGCCCTCTGGCGAAAGATAGCATCGCTCCTGGAAGCGCGCGCAATCGGACGGAGAGCCGTCTTCGATGGCAGTGCCTGCGTCCGAAAACCGCGCGTATTTCAGCAGGAAAAAAGCGCGCAGCTGCTGGATTGCGATGCGCTCGCACGTAGAATTCGCGGACGAGAAGCATTCTCGATAGGTGGAGTTGTGGTAGAGCATGCTGGGAAAATCGTAGAGGGCGTTGCCCAGTCCGAAGTCGTAACTGTGCTGCGTCAGAGGCGAGGTGTAGAGCTCATTCGCAACTATGCCCAGCAGCGATGCAGACAGCGCAAAGGCGAGGAGCGCTTCCAGCATCGCGGCCTGCGCGCGCATCTCATCACGTTACGTTTATCGTGGACCCCTGCACCGAGAGCAGCTGGGGAGCCGCGAGGCTGGGATCCAACGAGGCGCGTATCTCATAGTATAGGGGCGAGACGGGCTTGCACGAGTAGTACGGCTGCGCGCCCTGCACGGATAGGATGCAGGCCGGCATGCCCTCCGGCGGTAGCGGGGCGATCAAACGCTTGGTAGTGGCGTTGAGCGCGCTTATCGCCTCGCTTATCGCATCCACGTTGCCTCCGGTCTTGTTGTAGTAATTCATCATCGAGATGAAGTTGTTAAGCGACTGTGCGTATGCGCCATAGGCGCTTGAGTCGGCAAGCCAGCTGCTGCCCGTGGTGTTCAGGGCAACGTAGGCCAGATAAGGCTGCGCGCCCGTTCCGCTCACGCTCTCTACCTCAGCATTGCCGTGCCCGTTTCCATCGAGCCCCATCAGCACGGACGCGTTGCGGGCGCTGCTCAGGTCGGCGTATAACGCAGCGCTACCGTTGTAAAGGGACAGCGTTACGTTGTATGCGTAAAGCTGCTGCTGCCGTATGCTGCGCACCGATGTGTTGGTGGGGTCGAGCTCCACGCAGTAGGTCCTGGGCCCCTGGCCGCAGTAGGCGTCGAACATGAAGAAGTACCAGCTCGCGCTTCTGCACTGCACCTGTAGGGACATCTGATGGTAGAAGAAGTCGAGGAAACTGCAATGGCTCCACATTCTTGCGGTGTATGCGGGGGTCGCGTTAGAGAGCGGATACAAGATGGACTCGCTGTGTCTGCTTATGCTGGCGGTGAAGCCCGCTTGCGCGGGACCGGTTCCAGGACCCTGCAGCACCGCAAAACTCTGCGCGGTCAGGTTCTTCGTGGCGATTCTGCCCCCGTACTCTATCTTTGCACTTATTTCGATGTCCAGCGGGCCCGGCGACGAAGGCACTATCGAGAATGGGAGTATTTCTATTCCTGAGAAGCTTCTGTTGTAGTACGCGCCCGGAAAGACTCCGTAGCCATGCGCGCCAGCGACTTCCATGCTCGAGATTCGTCCGCTGCCAGGCAGCGCAACTACGACCTGCAGCGCGCTGCTCCGGTTTACGTAGGACACGTTCTGGATGCTTGCGTATAGGAACGGCTCCGCCTCTGCGCCATGCGCCGAATCCGGAACGTTGCTGCCCGCGCTGTGGTTCAGGGCGCTAAGATACGCCGAGCGCTGCTGGTGCGCCAGCCCGGAATAGGTGCCTATCGCAAAGACCCCGAATGCCGAGACTGCGGCCAGGATCACCAGGAACTCTAGTGCCGTCTGCGCGATCATTTCAAGTTCACCCCGATATAGTAAATGTCACCGTCCACTGTGAACGCTCTTGACGCGAGTAGGCTCTCCGGAGGAAGGCCGCCTTGGCCTTGATGCCAGACGGCATAGGAATCCCCGAAAAGGGCGCGGAGCGCCCCTTCCAGCTGCCCCGGAGCGAGGTTCCCGGACTCGGACAGCACGGCTACGCTCTGAAGCCGCGAATTGGCGGAAAGCGCCAGCGCGTACGCGTCGGCTGCACGAACCTCGGCGTTCTGCATGGACAGAAGCTGGAGCACAAACGCTGGCAGCATCAGCGAGAACGCGGCAATCCCTACAAGCGTGTCGAGGGAAAGCATGATAGCACCTAGCGAGCCAAGGCAGAAACCTCTACGCTTGCATTGGCGTAGACCCCGGCTAGGTTGGAGTTGCCGCTCCGGTAGACGCCCAGCAAGCCCGCGGACACGGACAGGACTAACGCGATGAAGGATAGCGCTACGAAGAGCATGAAAAGGTAGCCCATGATCAGTTGTGCCATCATCTCGAAGCGCCTTCCAGAAGGTAGGTGCCGTTAAACAGCCGGACCAGCCGCAAGCGCGCGATACCGCCACCGCTTCCGCACAGCGAGGGCTGTATCGTGAGATTGCCATCCACGCTGTCCGCGCCCGAATAGGCTCCTGAGCCGTTGCTTCCGCCTGCAGGGGCGCCGCACAATCCGCGCGGCACGAAGGCGTAGAACGTGCTGTTCGAGTAGGCCATGTTGGCGTTTATGAGCGCCGAAAGCTCCTCAAGATATACGCCGCCCTCGCGCTCCGCGATGCTGCCCTTGGCGTAGACGAACATGGATATTGCGGATGCGGCCGAGGCCGCCGCGAGCGCGGTGTAGAGCACGAACTCGAGCGATAGCTGCAGCCTCATCCGCGCGCAGCGGGAAAGTTGCGCGATCGCATCACCCCATGCTGTTGGCCAGGTCTACCAGCTCGCGGGAGAGCTGGTTCGCTATGCTCGCGTTGCCGCTCCCGAACGCGTGCACGGCCGTGCCCTTCAGCTGCGTCACCATCGCAAGCGCGATGACGATGACTATGCTCACCGCGGAGAGCATCATTATGTACTCCAGGGAGCCCTGCCCACGCCTTGCCCTCGCGAGGGCAAGCAACGCCGAGAACTCAGTCAGGTATGGCATTTGCATTGTATCACCTAAAGCATTCCGAACGAGAGGAGCGAGGCCAGCCTGAAAGATAGCATGGCGATCGCTCCGGAAAGCAGGGACTTGCGCAGACGCGACCCAGCGGGCTCTCTCACGCTGTACTTGAAGTTGAGGGTGTTGGTGTAGAGCACGAAGAAGGCAAACACTGGCACCAGCGCGGGCGCGGACAGCGTTGCGGTGCCCTGCATCTCCGAGGTCAGCCGGAGTATGTTTATGCTTATCCCGGCGAAGGCCGGGAAGAAGACCGCAGAGCCCAGCCTCGCTATAGAGAGCGCGCCTGCCGAGGACGCGATGCCACGCGACTCGCTGCCCCGCCTGCGCAGCACGTGACGCTTGAGCTCGGCAAGCTGCACCCTGAGCGGGGCGCCGTCCTCGAGCCTGCTCACGATTGCTGCGGCCACTCCCCTGAGGGCGTAGCTGCCGCTATGGAGCAGCGCCAGAAAAGCGCGGCGCGCGTCCGGTTGAAGCCTGAACCGGGATACTGCGCGCCGCGCGTCCGCGTAAAATGCGAACTTGCAGTTCAGCGACCTCTCGACAAGCGCGACCGTGCTCGCCGTGTCTGAGTAGTTCGCAAGCATGTTGTCCAGGAACTGCAGCGCGTCTCCGTCTTCCGAGGAGGCGCCGGTGCCCCGAAGCCTTTCTGCGGCGAGGAAGCACGCGACGCTTGCCGAGGCAGAGGCTGCGGCAGCGGGTATGCGGCCTGCGAGCGCGGACGCTATGCAAAGCAGCGCGGATGCGCAGCACAGGGCGTCCAGCAACTCAAATCTCATATAGACCAGCCGTATGTATCCTTACGAGCGCGAAGGCGTTCGGAACTATGGCGAGCATCGCGGCGCAGAAAAGCGAGAACAGCGCTTCTGAGCCGTAAACCATGGAATAGCCGGTGAACGCGAACACCGCGAAGGAGGGCAGAACGGTGCCGACCGCCATGTTCGCGGTAAGGTACTTCTGCAGCCTGCTGGCGTTCTTCACGTCGTTAAGCCGGGCGTCTTCGCACAGCCTGTCGTAGGCGTTCCTTACCGCGAGCGTCGTGTCGAGCCCGTTGGAGTACTCCCTGCCCACGTCGCGGAGCGCAGAGCAGGCGGTGCCGCTGCCACGGCACGATGCGGCCAGCGCGGCATCGGGCTGCGCGCCGAGGAGAAGCCTCTTCTGCGCGCTCGATAGCATCTCGCGCACCCTGCCGCAGTCCAGGTTGTCCAGGGCGTCCAGGGCGCCCTTTATGCTCGAAAGCAGGGATTTGCCGCCATATCTCATTCCGGAGTAGACCTGCTGCAGCGCGAACATCAGCGAGTCGCGCTCAACGGCGTCCTGGGCCTTGTCCATGAACTCTAGCTCGGACAGCGATACCGCGGCAAGCATCGGCGCTCCGGCCAGGAGCGCGAGAAGGGCGCCTTGGGTTCCTGCGGACAGCAGCGCAGCTGCAGACGCAGCGGAAAGGACCGCCGCGTTGAACGCCACCAGAGAAACGTGCTCCTTCTTCATTTGGGCTCGCCGTATCTCGCTATGTATTCGGCGACATCCGCGCTGCCGCGGAGCGCCAGACCCTTTAGGAAAGTTGCGCGAGACCTGAGCTCCTTTATGCACGAAGCCTGCCTTAAAGCGTGAAGCCTGCCGTACGCGCCGAGCACCTTCGATTCGGTGAGCGCGTCCGGCAGCAGCTGGCAGTCCTTGATGATTGGCTGCATCTTGCAGCCGTCAGATCCCTCCGCCGCGTCCATCTCGTCCCTGCTCAGCCACCTGTACTCGACTATGCTCTCCAGGACGCGGGATTGCAGGCCCTTCTGGCGCATGAAGACAGAGCAGTCCAGCATTGACACAAGCTGCGGCTCGACGCTCATGGGCTTCGCCTGCAGCCTCGAGACTATCGCGCTCCCGTTGTCGCTGCTGTGCATCGTGGTCATGAAGGGGATCCCATAATTTGAGCCGGAAAGCACCTCCCCGGCCTCGTTTCCGCGTATCTCGCCCAGTATGAGCCTGTCGGGCCTGAGGTGCAGAGCGTTCACCACCTGATCGCGCAGCGACGGCCTTCCACTGAGGCTTGAGCCCTGCAGCGCGACGACGTTGGTGAAATTGCTGTAGTATTTGAGCTCGTTTATGTCCTCCTCTATCGTTATCACGCGCTGGTATCTCGGAACCAGCGCATTGAGCGCCATCAGGAGCGAGGTCTTGCCCGAGGCGGGGGAGCCCGAAATCACTATGTTCAGGTTGCTCTCTATCGCAAGCCAGAGGTAGGCGAACCCTTCAGGAGTCACCGTCCCGAGCTCCATGAGACGCTTCAAATCCATGCGCTTCCCGCCGTTTATCCTTATCGTGGCGAGCGCGCCGCTTATGGAATAAGGCTTGAGCTGCGCGTGCACCCTGGAGCCGTCGCCCAGCTGGGCGTCTATTATGGGGCTGCTCGAGTTGAGCTCGCGGTCTGTGGCGCTTATCATCTTGTTGATCGTGTAGCGGAAATCGCGTTCGCTGTTAAGCCGGAGGTTTGTGGTGCAGTATCCGTAAGTGGAATGGTAGATGCCTATGGGTGCGGTGGGCGAGTTGACCACGATCTCCTCTATGCTCTGCTGGTCCTCCAGCAGTATGCTGAACGGGCCGAAGCCCACGGTGTCGTGCGCCACCAGGTAGGCAAGCAGCTCCTTGCTCTCCTTCGTGCTGTAAGCCGCAAGGAGTTCTTGCGCGAGCCGCTGCGACTTCGATATGCTCTCCTTGGAATAAGGCAGCTCGGGACCGCTGGATAGCGCCTCTATCACGCGCGATTTCACGGATTCTGCGATTGCAAGGTCGCTTCCGCAAAGGTTGAGGGCCAGCAGCGCGTATACGTTTTGCTGCCCTCTGCGCCCTGCGATTCTGTTTTCGCCGGACCACAGCACAGTGTCCGGATAATCCTGTGTAACCGAGAAACACAGGGAGGTCCGGGCGCGCTGCGCGGCATCATCTCTGGGGCGCCGGAGGGTCAGCCTTTCGAGCGCAGCGGGCATGCGAAGTCCGCCCTTTAGGGGAAGCATAATATGTTTATTCTGGTAAAGATATATATACCTTAGTATAACCTGTTGAAGTTTCAGGGGCATACTTTACTGCGATTACATAAGTTTTTAAACCTGTATGCACAAGAATAAGCATGGTAAAGAAGGCCAACGAGAAGGACGAGGTCTGGGCGCTCAGGAAGGTGCTCACCAAGCCCAACTTTGCGGTAATGAACCTGCTCCTGCAGAAGTCTCCCAGGACAACGCGGGAGCTCTACGCCGTGCTGGAGAAGCGCTTCACCAGGAAGACGCTCATCCTCACGCTGAGGGAGCTTTCCCTTGACCTGAACACGATACAGCCCACGCACATAAGGACGGAGAAGGGCTACGGCCTCGGCTACAGGCTCAACCCGAGGATAAAGGACATAGTCAAGACGGTGCAGAAGTTCTCAAGGCAGATAGAGAACGTAAGGGAAGTCTGAACGCTATTTTCAGGCAGCCTGTTCCTCTATGCCAACGCGCCTTTGCTGCTTGAACATCTCCGAGACCTCCTCTGTCGTCGTGGCGTCTTCTATGCTCTTGTCGCTCCTTATCGCCTCGTCGCCCACGATCCTAGGAAACCTCAGGGCGTAGCCGGTCTCTGTGCCGTCGGGCTGCCGCTCCCTGCCGCACGTGTGCATCGGCGAGCGGGTTATCTCGTCCGCGCGTATGGTCACCACGTACCTGGGCTCGACCCAGAAGTCAGGCGCTATCAGCGAGTCCAGCCTCGCCGGCTTCGACTTGCGCTTTATCTTGTCGAGCTTCGCCTTCAGCGCCATCATCTGCGCCTCGGTGAAGCCCGTACCTATCCTCGATATGGTCTCGAACATGTCGCGCTTCTTGTTGTAAGCGGCGCAGAGGAGCCCGCCGAACTGGAACTCCGCCCTGCTGCCCCTGCCGAGATAGTAGCCCACCACCACAAGGTCCAGCGTGTCGGAGAGCTCACCCTTGTAGCTGCGCTTCATCTTTATCCACGAGAACTTCCGCGCGCCGGCAATGTAGGGCGCGGCCAGGTCCTTCGCGACTATGCCCTCCAGGCCGCTCTCGATCGAGGCGCTGAAGAAGCTCTCGAGCTCCCTCGGCGAGCTCGTGAGTATGCGGGTCGTCGGGCGTATGATGGCGCCGCCTTTGAGCACTGCCTCGAGCCCGTCCCTGCGCTTCTCGTACGGCTCGTCGAGGTAGCTGCGGCCGTTGAGGTATAGCAGGTCGAACGCGAAGAGGTGCAGGGGCATCTGCTCTGCCTTCTCCGCGACGCCGTGCTTCCTTTTGCGCTGTATCGTCTCCTGGAACGGGTGGAATTCGCCCGTGGCCTCGTTGAACGCGATGGCCTCGCCCTCCAGTATCGCCTTGCCGGCGCGCACCTCCCTCCTTACCGCGGACACTATGTCGGGGAACATCTCGGTCGTGTCCTCCAGCCTTCGGGAGAACAGCCTTACCTCTGAGCCGTCCTTGTGCACCTGCACCCTGAAGCCGTCGTATTTCTGCTCCACCGCGGCCCTGCCGCGCATGCGTTCGAGTATCGCCTCTGCAGTGGGGAGCCTCTCGGCGAGTGCAGGCCTTACCGGCTTGAACAGCGTGACGTGGAACTCGCGTATGGACGTCTCTCCGCCCCTAAACAGCTCCTTCGCGACAAGGCCCAGGTCGCTGCAGAGGTTGTATGCGCGCTCCAGCTCGCCCTTGAAGCCGCGCGAGCCGGTAGCTGCAAGCGAGAGCGCCTCAAGCATCGTAGCATCGCCCGCGCCCAGCCTGAGCTCTCCCAGGGGGTAGCGCACAAGGTAGCGCGCCTCCGCGGGCGTCGCGGCAGCGATCATGTTCGCAAGGAGCCTTATCTTCGAGTCCTTGCTGCCCTGTCCGCTGGTCTGCGCTATCCGGCGCATCGCGGAATAGACCTCAGCCACGCTCTGGCGCGAGTGGCGCATGCCCTTCAGCCTGCTCTCCTGCCTGAGCGCGGACGCCGCGTCGCCAAGGTCGCCTGCCTTCCTGTACTCCTTGACTACCTGCTCCACAGCATACCCAGTGGCGACAGAGATCGCCTCCTGCGCCATCTTCTCCGCGACGCCGAACTCCACGCCCTCGAAGGGCGGCGCGAGCACGCCCTGCGTTATGTAGACTATCTGCGCCGCCTCGTCAGCTGGAGCCTTCTTGAACAGCTCCGCGAGTATGTCTATCATCTTCAGCCGGGAGGACACGCCGGAAAGCCTGTCATAGTAATCCGCAAGCTCCCTGAATAGCATCTTCCCACCCAGATCTTAAGCGAGCTAATGGCACGTGCCTGCAGAGCCCTGGATCCACTGGCAGCCCGCATTGCTCGTGCAGGCGTTGCTGCCGCTGTCGGTGTTGTTCGTGCTGCCCTGCGACGTGGACAGGCAGACGATGCCGCCCTTGCCCTGGAGCCTGTTGCCCGACACGAACGAGCCCGTGGTGTTCGAAAGCGCCATGCCGGTGCCGGTGCTCGAGAGCGCGGTGTTGTTCTGCAAGGTCAGGTCGTACGAGCCGGCAATCTGGTATGCGGTCGTTGCGAGCGCGACGATGTTGTTGAGCAGCGAGGAGGCAGTGGCGCGCAGAATGCTTATGCCCAGGTACGGAGCGGTCACGTTGTTGCTCCTTATGCTAGAGCCGGAGCCGCCGGTGAGGTCGATGGCCGCGCTGCGCGGGGCGTTCATGAAGACGGTGTTGTTTATCACCGCGACGCTCGAGCCGCTTGCCGCTATCGGCGCGTCAAAGCCCTTGAGGTTGCAGTTCTCTATGAGACCGCGCGTTGCGTTCCGGAACATCGCGAAGGTCCCGCCGCTGGTGGACACGACGGTGTGGCCGTTGCAGTTGATGGTCGTGCCGTTGGAGTAAACGCTGTAGCATACCGCGCCGTAGCCGTACTCTGCATCGCTCGTGAGCAAGACCGTGGTGGGCTGAAGCGCGGCGGCGCAGGGAACCTGCTCGGCGCCTTTTATGAGCGCCGCCATCCAGGTGCAGCCAAGCTTCTTGGTGCCATAGTTGATGGTGCCGAGCTCGGCGTTTATCCCGCTGTTGCCGTTGCACTGGTAGTCCGCGAAGCCGCTGAGCTGCATGAGATTGTTTAGCACAGTGTTGTTGCGGGAGATGCCCGTGAAGTACATGCCTATGTAGTTGGTGGAGCCCGTGTTGTTGACTATCAGGTTATCCTGCGAGTTGTCTATGAGCATGCCGAAGTTCCTGCCAACGCCATAGGTGAGGTTGTTCTTGATTATGCTGCTGCCTGACACGCCCTGGAGCTTTAATGAGGCGTTGGCTGCGTTGGAGAGCGTGTTGTTCTCCACGACGGCGCTGGTCACGTTGACGAGCGTTATGCCGTAGCGGGAGCTGTGCGTCACGATGTCGTATACGCCCACGCCCTCGGAGTTGGTGACGTTAACCGCGGACGTGAAGCCGTTTATGACGCAGTTCCTTATCGTGACGTTCTTCCTGCCATTGACGTAGAATACCGGCCCGGGCGCGTCGGCGGTCTGGAACAGCGAATGCCCTGAGCAGCTGAAGGTCACGTTGTCCGCGTTGATCACGAAGCACATTGCGGACGGGCTCACCAGGTTAGCGGTGAGCGAGTAGTTGCCCTGCCTGCTAATCGTAGTGCAGCCGCTGACCGGGTAGTACGTGAGCAGCGTAGACACGTACTGGTTGCACGTCGCCCACTTCGCGTTGCTCAGGCCGCAACCGGTCTGCTGCATCAGGTTGTAGCTCGCGTTGACGGAATCGGGCGTGGCGTACACGTCTATCGCGGAGTTGTTGAATAGCGTGCCCTTGAAGAAGAGGTTGCCGGACGAGGTGCCGAGATATACGCCGTACTGGTTCTTCGATGAGTTGAAGCTCGAGAACGTGTCGGAGAGCGCATCGGTCATGTACATGCCGTACTTGCTGCCGAAGCTCCTGATGCCGTCTATGACAGAGGAGCTGACGTTCTGCATGAACAGCGCGAAGGTGTTGTTCCTGAGCGTGATGTTGCTCACGGTCGCGCCTGCAGCGTTGATGAGCTTTACGCCGTAGCCTGAGCGGCTTACGCTGCAGTTCGTCACGGTGACGTTGCTCTTGGCGTCAACGAGCACCGCGACCGAGGCGTTGCTTATGGCGTGGCCCATGCAGTCCAGCCTGGAATTGCTCGACCTTATCGCTATGCACGGCGTGTTGGACGCGATGTATATCGGATTCGACGAATTGACGAACAGCGCCATGTTGAGGTTGGACTGCATCGAGTACGAGCCCGGGGAGAGCACGGAGCCGCAGCTGTTTATCCTGCTGCCCAGGGCTATGGAGGAGAGGTTCGCCGGCACGTTGAAGCCTTTGCACGATACGAACGCGCAGCCGGTGTTGTTGCGGCAGATGTTGCCCACGGCAGCGCTGCTGCGAGGGAAGCTGCTCTCGACTCCGCAGTAGAACGACGAGGGGTTGTTGTCCAGCGTGTTGTTTATATAGCTGTTGCCAGCGGAGTTGACGCCTATGGCGTAGAACCTGCTGTCCTGTATGCGGTTGTTGAATATGCGGTTGTTGCTGGAGCCGTTCGCAAGCGCCAGAGAGCCCTGCATGCCGGAGCCGCCGGACATGCGGTTGCCTCCGACGCTGCTGTTCTGGGTGGCGCTGAGGTATACGTTCGATATGTAGTTGTTGGTCAGGTTGCCGCCGAGCACGGAGAGCATGCTTGATGACTGCGAGTAGACGCCGAACGAGAAGTTCGCTATCCCGCAGCCGGAAACTGAAACGTTGCTCCTGCCCTCGACGAGTATGCCGTAGGTGTAGGGCGGAAGCCCGGAATACGGGCCCGCGCCGATTATGCTATGCTGGTTGCAGACCAGAGCGACGTTGTCTGCGGTTACGTTGATGCACGCGCCGCTCTGGATCGAGGTCCTCAGGTCGGACGACAGGTAGAAGTTGCCCGGACCCGAAATCTTGCCGCATGAGTTTATGGCGCTGGCGTGTATGATCGGCACTGTCGTTGTGGTAGTCGTGCCGTTGGACGGAGTGCGCGCATACAGCGCGAAGCCGACAATAGCGATCACGACCACGGCTATCGCGATTATCGCGCGCGTCCCTAATTTCGGCGCGGGCTTTTGCGCAGGCTGCGCTGCGGGCTGCGCCTGCTGCGGTGGCTCTGCCGCCTCCGCAGGCTGCGCGACGGCACCGGAGTCAGGGGCAGGGCCTGATGGGATGCCTTGGTTGTACATAATAAGCACTGATTTAAAAACGTTCAACGCTAATCTATTTAACTGCATGCCCCAGTAACTCAGTGGTAGAGTGGCTGCTTCGTAAGCAGCAAGTCGGGGGTCCGAATCCCTCCTGGGGCT
>CAYNNI010000015.1:0-9218 GCA_964398805.1 Microcaldota archaeon
GGTCACGCCGTTATTCTGACCCGTATGGCCCTTGTTGCCGCCATAATCGTTAAATAACTAGGATTCCCCAATAGCCATAATAAGTGTCAAAGAAGAACGGACCATTTTCCGATGCAATAGCATACGACGCACCAGTTGCCCTAAAATAGACCCAGGCCGAGATTGTCATTGCGGACTTCCCGCTAAGGTGCAGCGGATCTGTGGAAGATGAAGGAATGCTGATGTGGCTGCTCTGCCCGTTGAAGTTTCCGACGTATTGCGGCAGTTGCCCTGTGCAGACGCCGCTAAGGGTTATGTACGCCGTGTTTCCAGGCCTATACGGCCTCAAGACCTGGCACTGCCCCGGGCGCGCCCTTGGCGACATCACTCCGCTGAACACTCAGAGCTGGAAGAGCGCGGCAAGAACAACGGAGATTATCAGGATCGCCCAGCCGTAGGTCATGAGGTGCTCCATCGCACTCTGCGACCTAGCTGCGCGCATGAACTCAGGACAAGATATCAAAAAAGGCATTCATGGCTTCTTCGCGCCATCGCGTTCTCAGGCGGAAGCGCGCCTGCGCTATCCGTCCGCAGAAATCGAGAAGGTCCCTGCAGGAAGCTGCTGCATTATCGCGTCCACGTTGTCGAGCCCGAGAGCGCGGGCTATCTTCTTTGCGGCATCGGATTTCTTCTCCTTGCCCTCCTTTACTGCCACGTGTTTCGCTTCCGGTTTAAGCTTCTCGAAAGCTGCGGGGGATGCGACGCTCAGCTTCCCGTCCTTGGCGAACATGACAAGCTCCAGGCGCATTCCCCGGTACCATTCGCGCTCTCCCTTCAGCAGGAAGCTCCCCCTGCCAAGGTAGCCGCTCTCCGTCGACTTGCTTACCTGCGCCCTCCGCATCGCGTATACGTCCACGGCGGGCAGCATCTGCTTCCACGCGTTGGAGTAGCAGGCGGCGAACTGCGCGACCTCCTTCTTTGTCTCTTCGTCAGCGCTGGCGCCGCCCTTCAGGACCACTACCGACGCGCCGAAGATGTCCGCATGGAAGAACAGGTCGTTATCGCCGAAGTAGCGCGAGTTCAGCTGCTCGTTCTGCTGCGCGTCGCGGCCGCCTATTGCAAGCATTCCGCTGCTTGTGAAGAACCAGTGGAACCTCTCGTACCACTCCGCCTTCGCAGTCCTGACCAGCTTGGGCGCGGACGTATATGCTGCTGCGCTTTCCTTCGCAGATTCCAGCCTCTTCTCGAGGTCCTTTACCGCCAATGCGGCGCCGGCCTTCTTCTCGAGGAGCTTCTTGGCCTTGTTGTACAGCTCGTTGGCGTTGTCCTGCGCGGACTTGGTGAAGTCTATCTTTACCTCCATGGAATCCTAGATCGTGCCGGATACGATAAGCGAGACGACCACGGATATGACGAAGCCCATGGCGCCGATGAGGAGTATGCCCACTATTATGATCTTCGCGCTGCGGGTGAATTCGTCGTTGCTTGGCCTGTAGCTTATGCTCATGACGTGCTTCGCGTCGGACACGAAGCGCCTGAGGCCGTCGGCTATGCCCATAGAACCGTTTAAGTATTGCCACGGAATAAATATAAAGGGTGATTGCGCGCTCAGATACTCGCACGTTGCGATAGGCTTCGGCGAGCTTTGGCTCAAGGGCAGGAACCGCAGGAGCTTCATCGAGGCGCTGCACAGGAACATACGGGCGGCGCTAGAAGGCGAGAGCTACGAGAGGCTCGAGAACGTGCGCGACAGGTTCGTGCTGCATCTCGATGACGGCTCTGACACGCGCAGCGTGCTGCGCAAGCTCGGCCTTGTGTTCGGCATAAGCTGGTACGCTCCGGTCGTGATGGCGCGGAACGACATCGCAAGCATAGCGAAGTGCGCGGGCGGGATCGTGGAGCCGGGCTCGGAGGTAAGGATAGTGGCGCACCGGAGCATGAAAAGGGTGGGATTCTCGTCGCAGGACATAGTGAACGCGCTCATCGGCAGAAGCAAGAGGCTGGGGTTCGGCATGGACAAGCATGCGCGCAGGAAGCTGTACATAACGGTGACCGAGCAGGGGACGATGCTCCATACGAGGAAGATTCAGGGCCTTGGAGGGCTTCCTGTCGGGACCGCGGGCAGGGCGGTAATACTTCTTTCGGGGGGCATAGACTCGCCAGTGGCGTCGTTCTACGCGATGAAGAGGGGCCTTGCGCCGATATATGCGCACGTTCACGCGTTCCAGAGCAACGACGATGAGCGGCTGTCGAAGATAGACAGGCTGGCAAAGGCGCTGTCGAAGTTCCATGGCGGTGCGAGGGCATATTACCTTCCTGGCTACGTCTTCCAGTCGTGCGCTGTGGGCGCGTCGGCGAAGTACGGCAACGTCCTGTTCAAGCGCTTCCTGTACCGCGTTGCGGAGCGCATCGCGAAAAGCGAGAGGGCGCAGTGCATAGTCACAGGCGAGAGCCTCGGCCAGGTGGCGTCGCAGACGATCACGAACCTCAGCGCCACGGGGAAGGGCATTGGCTGCTTCATAATGAGGCCGCTCATAGGCATGGACAAGCAGGAAATCGTCAATGCGGCGAAAAGGCTGGGCACGTTCGATATCTCCATAGGGGCTTACAAGGACGTCTGCCAGACCACATCCAGGAGGACGGTGCTGTCATGCGACGGGAAGGAGCTGCTACGGCTCTACAGGAAGGCTAAGCTGGACGGCGCGGTGCGCATGACGCTGTCACGTGCTAGGCGCTTCTCGCTTCCGTGATGTGCCTTAGCACATCGGCGGCGTCGCGATCTATGCCGTAGCGCTTCCGGAAATAGCGCAACACGTTCTCGACATCCCTGTGCAGGAACATCATCGCGTTTGGGTGGCGCGTGACCACGGCCTGGCCGAAGTCTATCATGTAAGGCTTGCCGCCCTTTACGAGAACGTTGTACTCGCTCAGGTCCGCATGCACCAGCTCGCGCGAGTAAAGGCGGCGCACCTGCTCGAGTATCGCATCGAGCATGCGCTCTGGGTCATCGAGCGTCACGTCCTTAAGCTGCGGAGCGGGCACGCCCTCCTCGTCGCCTATGAAGCCCATCGCGAGTATGCTGCCGTTGAACATGTAGGGTTCTGGCGCGGCCACGTTTGCGAGCTTCGCAATCTGGAGGTTTCCGAACTCCTTCTTGCACCACGTGTTGATGATCGCGCGCTTGCCCGTCGCGATGCGGGAGAAGCGCGGGTCGCCCAGCATGTAATCGGCCATCTTCAGGAACGACGACGTGTCCACGCGGAAGAACTTCAGTATCACGTATTTCTTTCCCTTCAGCGCCTCCGCGGCGCCGGGCTCGGCGACGTACACGTCGGCCTCTTTGCCGCGCGCGATCACGAACCCCAGCCTGCCGACGATGCCCTTGTTGTAGAACTTGCTCAGGTACGTCATCGCGCGCTCGTTGAATATGCCCGTGTCTGTCTTGACCTGCTCCTTCATCATGTGCTCCTCGCGCGAAGGGCGCTTCCTTGTGCTGAGCATGCGCGCCATTGAAGCCCTCTGAATGGTAAAGATTCTTAAGCTTTCCTTTTTTATATAATTAGGTGTTTGTATGCCAAAAAGAAATGTGATAATGATAGACCCGACCCTGGAATACGAGCGCATGCTCCGCTACAGGGAGAAGCACGCCGCGTGGGAGCTGTTCAGGACGGTGTTCTGGAGCATATACATGCTGGTGATAGCGATACTGCTGGTGACCGACGTGCCGGCCACGCTGACCTTGGAGGCGTTCTTCGGATGGGTATTCCTGCTCGGCGCGCTGTTCACCACGATATACGGCATAAGCATGGTGCTGCACCTCAGGCTCATGAGGAAGTACGGCTGATTCCGGATTTTTGTTTTCTAGGCCCTTCGGGGCCTGCTCTATTCCTTTTTATATCCCCATTCCTAAACTGGTGTGATGGCAATAAACATCTACGAGCTTAAGCACTACAGGCTGCTTGTGGTCATACCGCTTGCGCTCATGCTCGTGGGCATATACTTCATACCCAGCATACAGCTCGACGCCTCGCTCAAGGGCGGGATAAACCTGCAGCTGCAGACCAACGCGACGCCTGACGTGAGGCAGCTCACCGCGGCCATAAACTCGCAGATACCCGGCGCGCAGGCCAGCGTATCAAAGGCGCCGGCAGGCGTTTCCGTGACCATAGCCACGAACGCAAGCCTTGCGAGCGCAGAAAGCTCGCTTCTCGCGGTGTACAGCGCCTACGGCAACTACTCGCGGGCTGAGGTAAACATCACGGCGCTGCAGGGCCAGCTATCGGCGCAGCCGGGCAACGCAACGCTGCAGGGCCAGCTCGGCAAGGCGGAGGCGGCGCGGCAGGCGGCATACGTGGAAATCAACGCCACGTTCGCCAAGGAGCTCGGGCAGCTGAGGCAGTTCATAGGCACCAGCACCTACAACACGAGCAGCGTCGCATCCATCCTGAACGCGTCCAAGGATGCGTACTCGCTCGCGAGCTCCAAGTACGAGTCGCAGGTCATCGCGACGTTCAGGGGCATAATGCCTTTCACAACTTATTCCTACAACGAGGTCACGCCGACGCTGGGCGCTTTCTTCCTCAACCAGATGCTTAGCGTAATAATATGGGCGTTCGTGCTCGTCGCCATCGCGGTGTTCGTGGTGTTCAGGAGCCCGATACCCGCCTTTACGGTGGTGTTCGGCGCGGTGAACGACATAGTGGTCGCGCTGGGCATAATGGGCGTGGTGGGTATACCCCTCGGAATAGCGTCGATCGGCGGCCTCCTCATGCTCATAGGCTACGCCATAGACACGGACATGCTCACGGCCATACGCATCATAAAGAGGGGGGAGGGCACAGCCTCTGAGAGGGCGTTCGCGACCATGAAGACGGGCGTAACCATGACAGCGGCGGCGATAGTGTCGTTCGCGATACTGTTCATAGTGTCGTACGTCGCGTTCGTCCAGACATACTTCGAGATATCGGGCGTGGTGCTCGCGGGCCTCGCGGCGGACCTGGCCGTTACGTGGCTGGGCAACATGCCCCTGATGCTCTGGTACAGGCAGAGGAAGGAGAGGAGATGAGCGCAACCGATTACCTGAAGGACAGGAGGATACTCGCGCTGGTAGCGATAGTCGTTGCGCTCGCGCTGCTGGACCTGCACTACGGCGTGCACCTTGGCATAGAGTTCGTCGGGGGCACGCAGATACCGATAACGCTCGAGCACGAGGTGAACCTCACGACCATGAGCGCCCTGATATCGGACCTGCAGCAGAGGGTCTCGACATTCGGGCTCAAGCAGACGACCGTGGAGGGCGTAGGCAACTCTCACGTATATGTCATAATCTCGACCGTCTCGGGCAGCGAGATCAACCAGACCATAAGCATAATACAGAGCCAGGGCAGGTTTGAGGGCATAGTCAGCGGAAAGGAGGCGGTGAACGGATCCGGAATACTTCACGGGAGCATCGGCGCGGTGCCGCCCCAGCCGCTCAGCAATACAGTATCGTGGGCGGTGACGTTCTACCTCGCTCAGAACGCAGCGAAGCATTTCGCCGACGTGGCGCTGGGCCAGGGCAACCAGTCATTGCACATGTTCCTGGACAGGCCCAGCTCGGCTGTGCTGCTGGTCAACGCATCCCTACTCGGCAACGTCACGGCAGGAAGGAGCCAGAGCCAGGCGCTCTCCGCCATGCAAGCTGCGCTGAGCTTCGGCGATTCCTCGATACCCGTCATCTCAGTAGGCACATCGAACGCGAGCATAAGCAGCGCGGAAAGCTTCCTGGCAAGCCACTCGTACAAGACTGTCATAGCCAGCAAGGACATAAGCGGCGAGCTGATCTCGTACCTGCAAAGCCGCAACTACAGCCTCAAGCTGGAAAGCGACGCGAACATGACCCCGGCATACAAGAGGACGCTGAACGGCAGCCTCGTGGACTCCTGGCCCGTCGTCGGCCTGCTCTCGTCGCCCATACTCAGCCCGTCTGTGACGAACGGCAACATCAGCCAGGCATACCAGATATCGGGCTACGCGCCCGCCTCGTTGCAGAGGAACGCGCAGATCGCGTTCGCGCAGAACCAGTCCAAGACAATAGCGAGCATACTGAGCGGGGGCGCGCTGCCGGTGTCGATAATAGCGGGCACGCCCACGACCATACCCGCAACGCTTGGAAGCCACTTCCTCTACATAAGCGCGCTGACAGGCCTTGCGGCCGTTCTCGCGATATCCGCGCTGATAACGATACGCTACAGGCGCCTGTTCCTCGTGGCGCCCATCCTGCTGACGACGTTCCTTGAGCTGTTCATAATATTCTCGATAATAGGCCTCGTGGGCACCATAGACCTCGCGGCCGTAGCAGGCATGATAGCCATAGTCGGCACAGGCGTGGACGCGCAGATCATCATAACCGATGAGATACTCGCAAGGAGGAGCGAGTCCACGATGCGCTCCGTCCTCGGCAACGCCTACTACATAATATGGACAGACGCGCTGCTGCTCGTCATCGCGATGCTGCCGCTGTTCTTCTCGACCTCGCTCGTCGAGGTCATAGGCTTCTCCGAGTCGACGATAATAGGCGCGCTGCTCGGAGTCATAGTGACAAGGCCCGCGTACAGCGCGATAGTCGCAAAGCACTACGGCGTCTGAGGCGGAGCGCTCACGACGACGAGGGCATGCAGGTTGACGCACATTCAGATGGTATTATAGGTAATACTATCGTATTCCGTATTATGATATTGAAAGAATGGAGAAAGTTCAAGGGCTGGGCGGTGATTGAGTTCTTCCTTTCTGACGGCAGAAGCACGTATCTAAAAGAGCTCTCCAGGACGCTTAAGATAAGTCCCAGGACTGCGCAGATATACTTACGACTTTATGAAGATGGTGGATTGCTGGAGAAGGAGAAGACAGGCAATATGCTAGTGTACTCGCTGGCAGCCAACGCGATCACGACAGAACTGAAAAAGGCTTACTTGCTGCTGAAGATATCACCGTACATCAAGGTGCTTCTAGCAGACAACCCGCAGATAAGCAGTCTAACCCTTTATGGGAGCACGGCAAAGGGCGGATACGACAGAGGCAGCGACATCGACCTTCTTGCAATCGCCACTGCGAAGAGCCTCAACCTTGCAGGAATGGGCCGGCTAGAGAAGGAGCTGGGCATCGAGGTAAAACTGGAGGTAACCGGTGCAGGGGAATGGAGAGGGCTCGCCATGAAAAGGGATAAATTCTACACATCGGTCATTAATAACAGCATAACATTGCACGGAGTGTTACCTTGAACTTGGAAGAACTGCTGAAGACGGGGCTCATAAACAGGCAAACAACAGATAAAGAGGCAGTCCTAGGGTCAGTAGCTGTGGCGGAGCATTTCCTTAAGAGGGCCAAGGGCAACCTCAAGATGGGCTTCTTCGACGTTGCGTCCTTGCTTGCGTACAACGCCATGTTCCATGCGGCAAGAGCGCTTCTCTTTGACAAAGGCTACAAGGAGAGGGGCCATTTCGCGATGATCGAGGCCGTAAAGGAGCTCTACCCGAAGGATGAACCGTTGCAAGAGTGCTTCAAGGTCTTGGATTTGTATAGGATGACAAGGCATTCGACACGATATGGGGGGGCTTAGCAATGAACTTGACGCGATCACGATAATAAAAGATGCGGAAGGATTCATAAGGTCTTCAAAGGCAAGACTCAGAATAACATGAATAGCGCCGTACGCATCTGCATGTATTTCTAGTTTGGTAATGGTATGAACTGCCCGACGTGTAACAGGACCAGCGACGATGCGAGGTTCATAGGCGACTTCTGCGAGTTCTGCGCCGCTGACGCGCTGAAGAAGAAGATACCGGAAAGCGTCGAGATAGAGCAGTGCAGGCTCTGCGGGCGCATAAGGCTCAGCGGCGCGTACTACATCATGGACAAGAACGCGCTCGCCGCGGCCATAGGGTCGCGGCTTAAGCTGCGCGACTGGGCCGTGAAGGTCAAGGACCATAAGGACCGGCAGGTGCTGGTGCTCTTCTCATACAGAGACACGAAGCCGCTGATATCGTTCGAGAAGGTCATGCGCCTCAGGATAGTGCACAAGACCTGCCAGGACGACTACAGGAGGAGCTCTGGCTACTACGAGGCGATAGTGCAGTTCAGGGGCTCTCCCGAGAGGGTCGATGCAGAGCTCGAACGGATAACGAGGCACATAGAGGAGAACGGCGCGTTCATATCGAAAGTGGAAAGGGGGGAGAGAGGCTGCGACATATACCTGAGCAGCAAGGCCCTGGCGGAGGGCTTCTTCTCGAAGCGCAAGCTCAAGCCGAAGAAGTCATTCCAGCTGTACAGCATCAGGGAGGGCAAGAAGCTCTACAGGAACACGTACTTCGTCAGGGTATGACGCTCCGTTGCTGGATAGGCATAAGGCTGCAAAGTTGGGGAATTCCAAGATAGGGGAATCACTTCGCCACGCAGCTATGGCCGTATACGTTCAATGGGTAGCTGGTGGTGCTCGGCCAGGTGCCGACGCCGGTGCTCGACAGTGACGCGAAGTATACGTTGGGGACGGCGCTGCCTGTGGAGCCGCCTATGCAGTAGATGTGCGGCACGCTTGTGGTGACGACAGTGGTCGGGGCGGCGGTCTGGATCTGCGCCGCAAGGTATACGCACGGCTGTCCCGGGGCGGACGGGCACGACGACTGCACGCTCACGTTAATCAGGTATGAACCGGGCTGAGAGAGCTGGCCGATGGAGCCGCCGACGTTCGCGGGCGTGTACGCGGTGACGTACGTCAGCCCCGCGTTGGTCCTGACAACGAAGATTATCTCGTGGCCTACGCGTTGGTCAGGGTGCCCACGTATACGTTCTGCATAACCTGGATGAGAACGCTCTGCTTCGCCGGCGAGATCTGGGAGCCAACGGCAGATGCCGCGCTCGCGAGCTTCGAGGCTGCGCCCTGCGCAAGGCTCGCGGAGAGCGATGACGAAGAAGACGAGACCTGCATCAGCGCGAGCGCGATTAGCGGGACCAGCACGACGGGCCCGAAGCCCAGGGCTATGAGAAGCTCGATGCTGGACTGCGCCCTTCGGGAAATTCCATACGGCGCCACCATGAACATGCCTCGCTTCTTCCTATGGACGCCATAGCTTTTTAGCTTATCTTGTGCGGCACGAGATCCGGAGCAGATAAAGTCGCGCTATGAGCTCCTGGAGCAGGAGTGAGAGTGTACTGCTAGCGGATAGGAGGTGGTGCTGGTCCAGGCAGCTATGCCTGTGCTGGAG
>CAYNNI010000016.1:0-4141 GCA_964398805.1 Microcaldota archaeon
TCCATATACGGCCTTCCGTTCGTGCCGCTGCTGCTCGCCATATACTACGAGAAGCGCAAGGCGCGCGAGGACGTCAGCGACCTCGTGAAGAGCAGGAGGCCGCTGGCGTACCTTGCATATGGAATCTTGGTCATGGCGGTGCTCGTGGCTGCATACTCGCATGCGGCGTACCTGAGCGCGAACCTGCTGCACATAAATCGGATAGTGCCGATAATATACGTCAGCCCCGCCAACAGCAGCGCGCAAGGGCTTGGCGGCCTCAACGTCAGCATGACGAACAACAACGACAAGCCGGAGGTAATCTCATTCTACATGATGAGCAGGAGCCCGAACAACGAAGCCTACGTCCTTGGCTCGATGGTGGACGAGCTTGCCCCCGGATCGACGAAGAACTACACGATTGACTACAGGTTGCCTATGATAAACAACAGCACCCGGCTCGTGCTCTTCACGTTCAGCAAGGACTACATTGCGAGCAACAGGATAACGCTCAGGACTATGCCGATACAGGGCATCGCGCCCAGCAGGGCCGTGGGCTGACTGGTACACGCTTGCTACGCTGCTCAGTTGACTGAGTATGCAGCCCAGCTGTTGCCATTCGTGGCTGAACCGGAGGAGGTAACCGTGTACGTGCCTGGGCCATGGCCCGAGCACGCCGCGATGGTGGGCTGGCTGTTGCACGACACCTGCGCAATGACGTTGCACCCGGCAGGAAGGCTCAGGGTGACGCCGCCATAAGGCATAATCATTATGAACATGTGCTGCGCGGAGCCCCCGACAGCGTAGTTGAACGAGATTGCCGTAGTAGAGCTCGCGCCTGCCGCCCTCAGCGTGTAGGAAGGCGCGTTCACGTTGAAGCCCAGGACGTCGAGGCCATAAGAGCCGCCCTGCGAGTCGCTGCACGGGCTTGATAACTGATGGCCTATCGATTGCTGACCCCACGGCGCCTCGTCGGCTGTCCATGAATAGCCGATGGTGATCGCGCCGGTCCTTGGTTACAACAAGGCACCAAACCCGAGCACATTCTCGAAATTCAGAGAAAGGGCAGGTCCTGAAATACTGGAATTTACGGCAAATGCCGTCGTATGCCTGAAATACAAGAACTGCCCTCTGAAACTGATCGCACAAGATTCGACGGGCATCGATGCATATTCCCGCAACGACAAGGAGGCGCGATGGGGTGTAAGAACCATTCCAAAGAAAAGGCAAATCAACAGGAAGGAAAATGTCGAACTGTTCTTTGGGTACAAACTTCACGCCGCGTCCGACGCTATGACTGATAATCCTATTGCGTTCTTCGTGAGACCCGCAAATAGGAACGATAAGAAACTCTTCGGAACAGTCTTCGGGCACATAAAGAGGAACTTCCGAATATACCGAAACGCAAAATACCTAGCGGATTCGGCACTTGATTCGTCTGATGTACGTGAGGAGCTGCGATGCAACGACGTACTTCCTGTAATCGCGACAAATGGAAGAGGGCATAGGCCTTCAGAAACACCGAAAGACCGCGATTATGGAAAGAGGTGGTCGATAGAGCGGCTCTTCTCGTTGCTGAAAGAGAGGTTTGGACTTTCAAAGAACAGGTTTATCGGAATAAAGAAGGTGATGATTCACGCCTATTCCTGCGTTCTTGCGTATCTGGCCTAATATCTTTGAGGTAACTGTGGTGGTGAAATGATTAGGGAGAATCTGTCGGTGAGGAACATGTGAATGTCAGGAACCTAGAACCTAAGAAGCTATTAAATATTCGTAAAGAAGAGTTGTAGCGTAGATATCATGAGCCAGTTCGGAAAGCAGTATCATGGAAAGTCAAACACAAAGAGCTCAGGGAACGGGAAGAGGAAGCTTAAGCTCAGGGGCAAGCGCATGAGCGAGACCGGAAGCTATTTCTCCGCCACGAAGCTATCTAGCAAGAACGCCACTGCGCCCACGAGGCGAAAGGGCGGCTCTCGCGGCGTGCGCCTCAAGTCGGCGGGATTCGCCAACGTGCTTACCAAGCAGGGCTACAAGAAGGCGAAGATAACGGGAGTGGCCGAGGCGCCGGACAACAGGAACTTCGCCAGGCAGGGCGTTATCACGAAGGGCTGCATACTAGTAACGGAGCTCGGCAATGCGGTCGTGCTCAACAGGCCCGGAAGGGAGGGCGCGATCAACGCAAAGCTTCTCGCTTAAGTCTTTACATGGTGGTGCGGGTTTACGAGTGCGATAGGGCCGAGGCTCAGGCACTCAAGAAGGTGCTGGAGTACGACCCCTATCTGGACTCGAGCGTGATACCTGCCGCCCCGAAGAGCGCAGACCTGCCAGCGGAGAAGCTGAGCGCCGAGCAGAAGCAGGAGCTTGCAGAACACGAGCAGAAGGTCAAGGAGGCCATGGAAAGGCTTGCCAAGGACCCGAGGGCGCAGGCGATATTCGCAAGGCAGAGCTGCAGCCTCAGGGACGGCGCGGTGCTCGGCCTCAACCCTGAGAAGCTCTATTTATACGTCGACGCGCCCGAGGACTTCTTCCCGAAGGCGGAGGAGCGCTTCAAGAGCGAGTTCAAGAGCGTAAAGCGCGCGCCGAAGCCTGATGAGGACAAGGTGGTCGAGTTCGTGCGCGACGAGGAAGCGCAGGCGAGCGCGGGCTTCAGCGCCATATTCGGCGGTGGTTGATTGAACATCCTTGGCGTTGGGGACGTCACAAAGGAGCAGGTGAATCAGATTTTCGACCTGGCAGACAAGGCGCAGGCCGACACGACCTCGGAGCCGCTCAAGAACAAGGTCCTTGCGATGCTGTTCACGCTGCCCTCGACGCGGACGCGCATATCGCTTTCGGTGGCGATTACGCAGCTCGGCGGATCCGCGGTCTACATCGACACGCAGAGCTCGCAGATGAAGCGCGGAGAGACCATAGCAGACACCGCGCGCATGATCAGCTCGTACTGCCAGTTCATCGCGGTCAGGACAGAGGACCATGCCCTGCTGCAGGAGATAGCTGCGAACTCGAAGGTGCCTGTGATCAACGCCCTTACCATGCGGGAGCACCCGACCCAAGCGCTGGCAGACCTCTATACCGTATCGAAGCGCAAGAGCCTTGCTGGGCTGCGCATAGCGTTCGTCGGAGACACCGCGCAGAACACCGCGAACTCTCTGATGCTTCTCGCGACGATGCTGGGCGCGGAGGTGAACCTTGTGGGCCCGAAGGGCTTCGAGCCGAACCCGGAATTCTTACAGAAGGCGCTGGCGCTCGGCAGCGTAAACGTTTTCGATTCCGTGGAGGAAGGCATGAAGGGAGTCGATGTAATCTACACGGACACCTTCGTGAGCATGGGCGACGAAGCAGAGGCGAAAAAGAGGCGCGCTCTTTTCGCGCCTTATCAGGTCAACGCAAAGATGCTATCGTATGCGAGGCCGGATGTGCTAGTCATGCACCCTCTCCCCGCTCACCGCGAAGAGGAGATAACCTCGGATGTTCTTGACGGACCCCACAGCATCACCTGGGAGCAGGCGCACAACAAGCTCACAGTGGCGAAGGCCGTACTCCTGTTCCTCTCGCAGAGCCACTGACGGCGCGAGCTTTTTGGAATCAAAATCAGTGCGGAGTGTATCCGCTGCTCCAGCTGCTTGTGTATACTACGTCGGTAGACGCGCCATTGTTGCCGTTTCCAGAGTAATCGTTCGCGTCGCCGCTGAGGGGCCACCATCCGAGGAGGTTCTGGAGCCGTGTGGGCGTGCCTCCGATTCCCCCTGCGTACAGCCCCTGTACCTCGGTTGCCGAAAGGGAGGTGTTGTAGATTTGGACGTTGCTAAATGCTGGTTGGATGGTGGCTACCCCGCGCATTTTAATGCGACCATGCTCGGCGTCGAGGATTTGCTATTGAAAAACGCACCATTCACGTAAACCTTCAGAAGCGAACTGTAATAGCTGACGTCCTCCCACGAATAAATTCGTGGGGTTACTCGGTTCGGCGTCTCCCCCATTCATAGAGTTGCACCTCTGGGCGCATCAGTGCTGCCCTTGAACGCACCCCTGTCTGCGTTCAATCATGCTACCCAGTCTCATAAAGCGCATAAGGATGTTGCGAAGCCCGGCGGCGCGATGGGATCAGAGCAGGCTCTCTTCCAGAACCTCGACTTCGCCGACGCCCTTCACGGCCTTGAGG
>CAYNNI010000017.1:0-20085 GCA_964398805.1 Microcaldota archaeon
CTCTATCTGCTTTATCACAGATGCGACGACATGTTTCGCGAATTTCTTCGTGCGGCCATATTGTTGCGCGACAACCCGCACAACTGCATATACCTCTCGTATTTTACCTATTGGGTTCTCTATTTTCATGTTCTCGCCTGGACGCAGGAATTTACAGACGAGGAGAAAAGAGAACCTGCGTTCGGGTCCATGTTCGATAAGAAGGCTTAAAATTTGCCAGGTTCCTATAAATAAAGAGACTGGAAGAAGCATAAGGGCCAGGATGGCGGAGCGGCCACGCGACCGCCTGCAGAGCGGCGAAGGAGGGTTCGACTTGCAAACGAAAATCCCTCTCCTGGCTTCTTATCTTTTAATGGCTGCCGAAGCAGGCAAGCCCGTGTTGGAGGCTATGTTTCGGCCCGAATTGATACCCTTATATACTTTGTTTTGGAATCGCACATGCGGATATCCGGTTCAGTGCCGGAGGATTCCAAGGGAAAGCGGTGAGAGTCCGCTGCTGTGCCGCAACTGTGACCCGCAAAAGGCGGGCAAGCCAGGCTGCTTGGGTCCGTGAATATCCACGAGCATGGTCCGATGAAAAACAATACCGACAAGGAAAACAGGCTCAGACTCGTTCTGTCTGTGCTGATGGCGAATGGCATACGCCTGCTGAAGATCATACCGAACAATGATCCCATAATGTCGATGACGCTGCCGTTCTCGAGGAGGAGCTCCGCGCTCACCGCGTTCGCGTTCCCGCTCGTCACTATGGTTTCGTTCGACTTTGTCACGGGATATGTAGGCATGTGGACAGCCGTCACGGGCGCGACTTACGGCCTGCTAGGGCTTCTCTTCCATCACCTCCTCAAGGACAAGAGCGATGTCGGCATCAAGAGCTACCTCGGCTATGGCGTCCTTGGCGTCCTGGTCTTCGATTTCGTCACCGGCGTGCTTGCAACGCCGCTGATGTTTGGAATGACATTCGAGGAGGCGTTTATAGGCCAGATACCGTTCACAGCGATGCACCTGCTCACGACCTGCGCATTCATCCTGGTCGTAACTCCGCTGCTTGATAAGCAGGTGCTGCAGAACAAGAGCCTGGCAGACAGCAGGGTGAAGGCGTTCTTCGCAAGGCTGGTCTACGGATGAGAGGCAAACACGCGTCGCAGAGGGACCTGGCGTATTGCGCAATTGCGCTCGCGCTGATAGTCTTGATGTGCGCCCTCCTCGCGTACATGTTCTTCTCCGGCCCGTTCCTCCTCTTTGACGACAGCATATACATGCACTACGCGCACGCCATGCTCACCGGAGCCTACAAGCCGATCACCGACGTTTTCAGCTTCGAGTTCCTGACCATCGCGATCCTTGCGGCGTACCTCAAGCTGATTGGGCCGGGAATCGCGGCGGTGGTCGCGCCCAGCCTTGTGGCTTACATAATAATGTCCGTCCTGATATTCGCGTCCGGAAGGAGGCTGTACGGCACCGCTTTCGGGCTCGTAGCGTCTTTCCTTGGGGCGACGGCGCCTTTTGTGGTGGGCTACGCCACCAGGACGCTGCCGGACATGGGGATAGGCATGATTACCGCTGCCGCAGTGTATCTGCTGGTGCTCTCCAACGGAAGGAGGCATGCGGCCGCGCTTGCGGCGCTTTCGGGATTCTTTGCGGGCCTCGCCGCGCTGGTTAAGACCCAGGGTCTGCTGATAGCCGCATCGTTCGTGCTCGCGGCAACCGCCATGCGTGTGCTTCCGGGCATGCTTCAGGGAAAGAGAGCGAAAGACGACAGGAGAGAGGCGCTGCTCGGCATGTACGGCATAGCGGGCGCTCTGATCGGAGTGTGCCTGATGCTGCTGCTCTTCGCGGCCTATACTGGAAATCCTTTCTTCTCGATCGAGAATTACGGCTCCGCCGCAGCCATGACCAGCTTCCCCACGCTGAGTCAAGAAATACAGAGGGTGCTGGTGATACTGAATCCTTACACATATTATTCGAAGTTCGTCCCGATGTACCAGAGCAAAGGACTCGGATTCGCGGTAAGCAGCCAGCCGGTCTACCCTGTGGGACTGCTTCTTGACATGTCGATAATCGGAAGCATCATCGCGGTTGCCGACATGAAGGGCCGGAGCAGGGACAGGCCGCTCGGAATGCTTGCTGCTTTCAACCTCGTTGCGCTCCTGTACATGTTCCTGGGAAGCGAGTCGATCCGCAGCTACCAGCCGGTGCAGCTGAGCCCGAGGCTGCTGAGCTTCGTTCTTCCCTCGATTGCGCTGACGGCAGCATACCTCCTCTTCAGGGCTTGCGCGTGGATGAGAAAGCGGACAATGCCTGAGCTCGCGTACGCGTGCTGCGGCGTGGTGCTCGTCGCGACCGTGGCGCTGAACGTGCCTCTCTACGGGCTGTTCTACAACACCAACCACACCATCCACAACATGACCAGCGCGTACATCGACGCGCTCTCTTATGCTGAGACAGCCTCTGCGCACCGCCAGGTGACGCTCTACGCGCGGCTGGCCCAGGACGACCTCCAGGTGAACGCGCTGAGAGCACTCTCCAGCGCATACAAGAACCTGAGCATCGTAACAGCGTACAACGCCGCGTACGCGTGCGCGTCCGGAGCGGGTCAGGGCGATGCGTTCATTCTCATAGGGAACTTCCCGTCAGCAGTCGGCCAGGACCTCGGCGCCCTCGGCGCTGCGTGCGCCACGACGCCAATCAGCAGCACTACCGGCCCGTTCGACATATTTCTTTACAGGGTGGATGGTAGGAAATAGAGCCTAGATGCTTCCCAGCACGTTGCCCAGAAGCGCCTGGTACGCCTCGCAGGATGTCCAGTGCTGCGGCTCTTCTCCGTTGGCTATGGACTCGCGCACCTGCTTTGCGCGCTCGCCGTCCCATATCCTCATGAGGTCGAAGCCTGCGGCCCTCACGTTGCCCACGGATATGTTTGACATTATCGACGGGTATACGTTGCCGCTGCTGTCCATGAAGAGCGACGCCTCGAGGCTCCTGCTCCTCATCGGGCTCTTTCCGGTCTTGGCGAAATAGACCAGCTTCTTTAGGAACATGGTGTCTAGGGCGGATACTGGATTGAGGCTGAAGCGCCTTCGCGATAGGATGCCCTGCAGCTCTTGGGCGGCGTCCTCGCCGCAAGCGCTTATCTGGGTGCTGCTGTTCTTGTAGTAGTTCTCGGAAGTCTGCGCGAGGTTGATGTGGAAGTCGTTGTAGGTTATGTCAGGGATCTCGCCTTTCACGGCCTGGAAGGTCTTCTCAAACTCGCCCTTGTTTGACATGCTCAGCGTGTAACCGAATACGAAGCCGAGGTTGCGGCAGCTCTTGTGCAGCTCCTTCAGCATCTTGAAAATGCCTATAGCCTTCTCATAATTGTTCGGGACGCCCCGTATCCTGTCGTGCAGCCCCTTGTAGCCGTCGAGGCTCACCGTGATGACAAACTTGGGTATCCCGAGCTCCAGGACCTCCTTGACCGCGCTTTCTATGTGGCTGGCGCCGCAAAGCGAATTGGTGGGCGCGGTCACCAGGTACAGGTGCCGGCTGCCGTCTCGGAAAGCCCTCACGATGTCAGGGAAATCCTCGCGCAGGAAGGGCTCGCCCCCTGTGAGACCGATCCATTCGAAGAATCCGTTCTTCTTCGCGAACTTCGTTATCTCGTCCAGCGTCAGCTCGTCAGAAGGCCTGGCCTTCCATATGTTGCAGTTGATGCAGCGCGACTGGCAGCGGTAGGTGACCGCGAAGTTGAGCTTGTACGGCCGCCTGAGCCGCTTGAAGTTCGACACGAACGCGGTGGCGCCCATGTTCAGGAGCCCGATTCCGTCAAGTCCTTTGAAAACGGTAATTGCATCACTGCGAAATTAGTCCGGCCGCAAACCTGCGCTTCACTTGGCGCCCTCGCGGGCCTGTTTCTTCAGGGAGTCCATGGTCTCCTGCGATATCTCTTCGTAGGCGTTGCACCAGTCGTGGCCGGTGACGACCAGCTCGTACGGGCTCAGGGCGGGATGCACGCACTTCCCTATAGAGGTCATGTCCGCGTTGACAGGGTCCGCTGGCCGGAACCAGTTGCAGCCCAGGCAGTTCTCGCTCTGCCAGGTCACCCTCTTCAAATTGGCGCTTTTCGCGTCATCGGCCATGATAGTATAGCCAAGATAAGGTTTATATGGGCACGAGTCCATTCTGATAGCGATTTCTTGCCGGCCAGAAGCGCAAGGGACGCGCCCCAGTATGAGAACGTGGAGATTCCCGCAGCTATAAGGCGCTACACCGACAGGGCGGTTTCGCGGCTGCTCTCCTTCTGTCCGAAGGACTTCGTAAGCACTCAGCTTCTCAAGCCTGCGACGCACTTGCTGAACCGCAATGCGAAGTTCTTGCGGGCGATGCTGGTCTTCACCGGCGCCGACGCCCTGGGCGAGGAGCCGGATAGCTTCACAGACCTCGCGGTGGCCCTGGAGCTGCTGCACACGTCCTCGCTCATACACGATGACATAATAGACAGGGACCTTAAGAGGCGCGGCGTCAGCGCGGTGCACATCGAGTACGACAGGGAAACCGCAATCCTTGCGGGCGATGCGCTGATGGCCAAAGCAGTGGAGCTCTCGAGCAGCTACGGGAGGGAGGTCATAACCCTTATCTCGAAATCCGCTATGCGCATGTGCGCCGGCGAGTTGCTGGACTACGATTGCCAGAAGGGCAGGAGGATCCCGTCGCTCGAGGAGTACCTGGACATCGCGCAGCTCAAGTGCGCATCGCTTATAGGCGCCTCCTGCAGCGCGCCGGCGCTTTACAAGAGGAGCGCCATCTGCGGCAGGATGGACGCCATCGGCACGAACATTGGCATGGCGTACCAGATACGCGATGACGCGCTTGACTTTGCAGAAACCGGGAGAAAGCGCGCTGTGACGGATTTCAAGCCGAACATAGTCGCAGTGCTTCATGCGCATTCAGGCATGGGGATCGGCGACGCGGTTGCAAGAGCCGCGAGATTCAACAACGGCTACGTGGATGCCGCGGAGAAGCAGGCGCGGGACAGGAGGCTGCGGGCTGCGTTCTGGCCCTATCTCAACTTCGTCGGCATGGCAGCAAAGGCGTAGCCCTACTTCTCTCCCGTGACCATGAATGCGATTCCAGAAGCGAGAGGGACAAGCCTCACGCGCCTGAAGCGCTTCCTGCGGAGCATCGCGAGCAGTTTCTTCTTGTCGAAGCCCTTTATGCTTTCTATCAGCCAGCGGTAGGCGTTGCCGTCTGAGAGCGACCCGAGCGCAAGTATTACCGGAGTGCACAGCCCGAAAAGAAGCCTCCCTAGCGCGCTGTCCGGCAGCGCCATGTCAACGAAAACGAACCTGCCCCGCTTCTTCAGGACGCGGTGCGACTCGGCGAGGAACTGCCCGAGGTCGTCGAGGTTGCGCAGCACGAACGCGGACGCGACGACATCGAAGCTTCCGGAGGGGAAGCCCATGCCGAGAGCGTCTCCGAGCGAGCAGCGCACGTTCCCGAAACCCGCGCGGTCAGCCCTTTCCTTTGCGGTGCGGAGCATGTCGCGGTTGAAGTCTGTCGCGTCTATCAGCACCCGCCTGCCGCCCGCAGACGCCTGCTCAGCAACCGCCAGCGCAAGCGCGCCTGTGCCGGTGCCCGCGTCCAGGACCCGGCCCGCCTCGCCCGCCATGATCTCGCTTGCCGCGGCGCGGCGCCAGCTGGAATCCAAGCCCATGCTGAATACGCTGTTGAGAAGGTCGTAGTGCGCGTGGACGCGCGAGAATATGCGTTTTATCCGCTCTGACATTCGGCATCACCCGGGAAACATCACCGGCGCGAACAGCACCACGGCCTCGAGCCATGCGATGTGCGCTATGGATGATGCCGCTATGCCGTATTTCTGCGCGAGCGTGCCTGTCACGAGCCCCACGACGAGCGCAGCGGAGACGAGCACCGGATTAAGCGTCACTATGTGCACAAGGGAGTAGTACGCCGCTGCCGGGAGCCAGGGCGCCCGGCGAAACGCGCGCGAGTGCAGCCTTAGATAGCCCTGGACGCCTCCCCGCCAGTAAATCTCCTCGGACAAGCCGATGAGCGCGAGAAGAACGAAAAGCGCAGCCTTGCTGGTCTGCGAGTATATGGTCGCGTATATGCTCTGGACAAGGCTTCCGATGCCCAGCGTTGCCGAGGCGAGCCCGCCGAGGTAGAACAGCAGGTACAGGAAGGCAGCGCCAAAGGCGCCCGCGCAGACGGCCGCGAGCGCCCCCTTCCCCCAGTGTATGGCGCCTCCGTACGCGTAGAGGGAGAATGCCGCGAGCGCCAAGGTGGATGCGGCCATCGCGTAAATGAATTCTGAGCCTAGCAGCACGAAAGACAGCGGCCACAGCATCAGCGGCAGGCCGAGATATGCGATGTCTTTTTTGCGGTATTTCATGCGATCAGACAAGCCCGAGGCTAGAGCAGGTAGCCCGCGATTAGCAGCATCATGAACAGGAATGACGCGAGCACGTTCGCAGCCATCCTGCTCTCGTACGCGCGCGCGCCGGTATATTCCAGCATGCCCTTCGCTATGAATATGGCAAAGGGAAACGTGGCCAGCGCTGCGATGGTGTACAGCGGCAGGGCGCGCGCGAAGATGCCGAAGAGCAGCAGGGCGTAAACTACGGCCTGCAGGGAAAGGTAATATGCCGCTATCCTCTTCTCGCTCCGGAGCAGCACGACCCCGCTTTTCCTGCCGTATTTCGAGTCAGCAGGGCGGTCGGGCACCTCGTTGACGAGGAGGGCGATGCCGACGGTCATGCCCGCGGGCGCGAAAGCGAAGAACGCGCTGCCGGCATGGGATGCTCCGTTAAGGAGAAAGAACGCGCCAAACGATACGAGCGCGAAGTTAAGCATCACCAGCGGCTCTGCGAGGAAGGGCACCCTTACGAGGTACCTTGAATAGAACAGGGCGGAAAGGCCGCCGAACAGCATAAGCGGCAGGATCAGCGGGATCGCCTGCGCATTGGACGCTAAAAGGTACGTGCCGATCGCCGCGGATACCGCAATAGCGAAGAGCCCTATGAGCAGTACGCTGCCGAGCTTCACAGCGCCGTTCACGACGAGCTCGTTTCCGCCGTTGAACTTCGTCTTTGTGGTCTCCGCATCTATCCCGGATTTGACGTCTGTGTAGTCGTCGATGAGATTCACGCTTATCTGGACGCAGACCGCCCCGATTATGACAAGGATTGCAACGGAAACGTCTATGCGGGAGTAACGCATCGCAGCCGCTATGCCCAGCAGCGCGGACGCGAAGCTGAGGAGAAGCGTGGGGTCGAACACCTCTGCGAGGTAATGCTTCGCTGCCAAGGGCTCACCGGTTACCTGATCCGCATCAAACATCCAGCACTACAGTGGACTTCATGCCTTTCTTTGATTTAGTGACGTTGAGATCGTATTTTGAAACGCCCTTCACGTCCAGCTTCGACAGCTGCGGCGTTTCCTTCCTGCCGAGTATCTCCGCGCTCAGGGAGTAAAGCCCTTTGGACTCGGCTACCTTTAGCTGCGGCACCTTGTATCCGAACAGCCCTTTCGCGGACGCGGCAGACAGAGCGTCCTGGAGAGTCATCCAAAGAAGATCGCTCAGGTCCTTGGACTTTTCCTTCAACGGGAATCCGACCGGCGCAGATCTCTGGCGCGCGAGCTTATGCACGTCCGCAGCCGTGTCGAACATCGCCAGCAGGGCGTTCCTGAACAGCTCTTCGACGCCAGAGCCGTACGCCTCGAATTCTACGTCTGCGGTGTGCCCTACGAACCTGTACCCCCTGCGCATGCCACTCGCAGCCTCTTATAAGCTTTCTTTAATAATACTTAGCGTCCGATGAGGAGAAGAGTAACTGCTGAGATGTGATGAAGTCCATATCGGCTGAGGACAATTCGGTGCGTAGATGAATGCAGGGAGGGCCAAGGCCATCGGCGTTTCGGTTCTTCTCTCTGCGTTCCTTCTCGCATCAATAAACTCGATGGCAGCTAGCAGCCTTAGCGTGCTCGACACTGATCCTGGAACGTATGTGATAGTAGTAATGCTGATGCTGTTCGTGTTCATGCTGTTCTCCCTGAAGGAGGACCTCCGTTTCGAGTACCGGAAAAGGAATCTCGCGTACGGGGGCGCGCTCTTCGCGGCGTACCTGCTGCTCGCGTCTTACCTCCGCGTTGCGCTGTCCTCGGAATTCCAGTCGTTCAGGGTAGACGCGCTCATGTTCCCGCTGCTGCTCGCGGCGATGATAGCCGCGCTCTTTGGCATCGACGGGATAAAGAGGATGAGATACCTTATCGTGTATTCCGTTTTCGCGTCGCCGCTCATTCTTCTTCCGGTGCTCAGCCTCAACAACGCGTTCGCGCAGGCGAACACGGCGGTGGTCTACGGTTTCCTGAGGGCGATAGGCGCGCCCGTGGAGAATTCCGGGCTGGTAATAAGCGCAGCGCGCGCCTCGAGCATCACGATATCCAGCACCTGCGTGTCGCTGGGCATCTTCGCGGCGATGGCCATGTTCCTCCTCCCGCTGGCGTACATGTACGAGGGTCGGCGCGCATCCAAGGCGCTGTGGTTCGTCTCGGGATGCGCGCTCCTTCTCGCGATGAACGTGCTGAGGATGCTCCTGCTTTCGCTGATGTGGGCGTATTACGGCATTGGCGCGGCGATAGGCGCATTCCACGCGGTGGCAGGCCAGGTCCTGTTCTACGTAGCGATAGTGGCGATGGTGCTGCTTGCGTGCAAGTACGGCCTTTACATAAAGAAGGCGGCCAGGGGAAGGAGCCGCAAGAGGGATTCCCGCGTCCCAATGGCGCTGGCGGCGCCCTCGTCTTTCGTCGTCGCGCTTGGCTTGGCCGCGTTTGTGGTTTCGTCCCAGTACGGCGCCGCATTGTACGCGCCCGCGCTTCTGTTCTCCGGGAACGCGAGCAGCGTGAGCGGCGCCGCGATACAAGCTGCTGGGCTGAGGAGCCTTGAGAATGCGGGCACGAGCATAGTGCAGATAGGATCCCTCGCGCCGGGCTATGTGTTCGCGCTCCAGGGCAACAGCTCAGGCAGCTCTACATACGTGGTCCTCACGCCCCTCGCGGGCCCAGCGCGGGGCGCGATTGTAACGGCATATGATTCTTTGAGCGGCGCGCGCGCGTACATAATGAGAAACGGGATAACGCTAAAAAGCGCGATAGCGAGGTCGGGGAACCTCACCTTCGATGTGAACTATTTCGCGATCCCTTACAATTTCAGCGGCAGCTACCTGTCGATCAATTACGAGCTGTTCCGGCAGGTACAGAACGGGACGACGCCTTCCTGCGCTGCGGTCAATGCGTCGTCGCTTGGAATTGCGAACTACTTCGCGTCTGAGATTCACAACGCGCTTGAGCTAAGCCTCGATGGCGGCAGGGGTATAATGTGCGAAAGCTACAGGATAGCCGAGGCGGCAGGATGAGGTTCGTGTACGATGCTGGGATCGTGGTGTACAGAGGCGCTGGCGGGGGCAGGAGGTTCCTCTTCCTCCGGAGGTCCGATGGCTGGCTGGACATGCCCAAGGGCCACATAGAGAAGGGCGAGCGTGCGGAAGAAGCGGCGATAAGGGAAACCAGGGAGGAGGCAGGGGTCGAGGCGACGCCGGACCCGTTCTTCAGGGACGGGGTCGAATACTGGTATGTTGAGAACGGGGAGAAAACGAAGAAGCAAGTCACGTTCTTCATCGCCGAGGTAGGCGAAGGCGCAAAGGTAATGGTTTCGAGAGAGCACGCGGGCTATGAATGGCTCGCTTACGATGCCGCGATGCGCAGAGTCTCGTTCAAGGACCAGAAAGAGCTGCTATCGCGGGTCGGCAGCTACCTGGAAAGGCTCGATGCGATGCGGGCGCTCAACAAAAGATACGCGGCGCTGCCCTCGAAGTGCAGGGCTTGGAAGCTCAGCAGGAGGCTGGTCCCCGGAGAGGGGCCTCTCGACGCGGAGGTGATGTTCATCGGGCAGGCACCAGGCAGGCAGGAAAATGACCAGAGAAGGCCGTTTGTCGGAACAAGCGGGAAACTCCTGAACAGGATGATAAGGATTGCGGGGCTGGAGAGGGGCAAGGTCTATATCACCAGCGTGGTGCAGTTCTTCCCTCCGGAGAACAGGATGCCTACCGGCCAGGAAATCGCGGCGTGCAAAAGGTTCCTGCTTGGGCAGATTGGCATCGTGAAGCCAAAGCTGATAGTCCTTCTGGGCGCCATTGCGGCGAAGACCCTTGCCGGCGTGGAAAGTGTTATGTCCGGGCGCGGAAAGCTGGCGGAGGCCGGAGGCAGGAGATTCTTCATCACGCTGCACCCCGCCGCGGCGGTGCGCCTCAAGAAGCTCGTGCCGCCCATGGAGGCGGACTTCAGGAAACTGGGAGGGCTGAAGGCATCTCTCTAGCATCCTGTGCTTGACGCCGCAATGCATAAATTTGCTGTGAGGGAAAGAGCCTCATGGCGAGCTTACCCATCACCAGGGACGAGGGCGCCGGGCTGCTGCAAGGCATGGGCCAGCAGGATTCGGACATGAACCACTACCTTGAAACCGAGGCGATAATGAGGGCTCTCGCAAGAAGGTTCGGGGAGGATGTCGAGTATTGGGGAATGATAGGGCTGCTGCACGACGTCGACTGGGCGTTGACAAAGAATGACGTGAAGGAGCACTGCGTCAAGGCTGCGGAGCTGCTGAGGGGAATGGGATTCGACGAGAGGTTTATCAGGATCGTGCAATCCCATGGATACGGGCTTGGTGAGATTCCCGTCTTGAAGGACGGCCAGAGGACGGAGAAAATAGAGCACGCCCTCACAGCCGCTGAAACGTTGACAGGGATAATCTATGCCTACGCCCTGATGAGGGGCAGGAGGATAGACGGCATGAGCGTTTCGGGGCTGAAGAAGAAGTACGACGACGGGAGGTTCGCCGCTGGTTGCAGCAGAGCGCTCATAAGGGAGATAGAGCTGACAGGGCTGACTCTGGGTGAGTTCTTCGAATTGTCAATCAACGCCGTGAAGGGGATAGGGGGCGAAATAGGCCTGGAATGAGGCCGCGACGGCTACCTCCTCCCGCGCTTCTCCATCGGGAACAGTATGACGTCCTTGATGGAGGCGCTGTCCGTGAACAGCATCACTAGCCTATCTATGCCCATGCCCAGTCCGCCCGCGGGGGGCATGCCGTACTCCATGGCCTCCACGAAGTCCATGTCGAGCGGCTCTGCGTCCTTGTCCCCTGAATTCATGCGCTTGGTTTCGTACTCGAAGTTCTCCCTCTGCACTATCGGGTTCTGGAGCTCGGAGTAGGAATTCGCGAGCTCGAGGCCTGCGACGAAAAGCTCGAAGCGTTCAACTAGCGCGGGGTTGCCGCGCTTCTCCCTTGTGAGCGGAGACGACTCCTTGGGGTAGTCCACGACGAACGTGGGCTCGATGAGCTCGGGCTGCACTAGCACGCTGAAGAGCCTGTCGTACGCGTGAGGCCGGTTGCGCTTGCCCTTGTCGAACTTTATGCCCTTGCCCTCTGCGAGCTCGAACAGCTCGCTGTCTGAGAGCCTAAGAACGTCCTTGCCCGCCTTCTTGTTGACGCTGTCCATGAAGCTCACGCGCCTGAACGGCGCCGCGAGGCTTATGGCCTTGCCTTGGTAGCGCAGCTCCTTCGCGCCCATGCCCTTGGCTATGGACGAGAGCAGCGACTCGGTGAGCGCCATCATGTCGCTGTAGTCCGCATACGCCTGGTACCACTCTATCATGGTGAACTCCGGGCTGTGCGTGCTGTCTATGTCCTCGTTCCTGAACGCCTTGTAGATCTCGAAGACCTTGTCGAAGCCGCCTATGATCAGCCTCTTCAGGTACAGCTCGTCGGCTATGCGCAGGTAGTGCTCCTCTTCTAGGGTGTTGACGAACACCTTGAACGGCTCGGCTTCCGCGCCGCCGTAGAGCGGCTGTATGGTCGGCGTTTCGAACTCGAGGAAGCCCTTGCTCTCCAGGAACTGCCTCGTGAGCGATATGATGCGCGACCTCGCCCTGAACGTGTTCCTCGTGTCCGGGTTCATCACCAGGTCGAGATGCCTGTTGCGGTAGCGCTGCTCGACATCCTTAAGGCCCTGCCACTTGTTTGGAAGGAGCCGCATCGCCTTCGCAAGCAGCGCGAACTCGCTTGCGTTCACGCTGACCTCGCCCGGCTTGGTCTTGAACACTATGCCCTTCGCGCCTATGATGTCTCCGGCGTTTAGCTTCTTGGCGCCGGCGAACACCGCGTCGCCGAGCACGGAGTAGTCGAAGTATATCTGCAGCTTGCCCGTGCTGTCGAGGATGTCCGCGAACATCAGCTTGCCGGCGCGCCTCACCGCCACGACGCGCCCCGCGACCGAGACGCGCTCCCCGGAGAACTCGCCGAACTTGTCCTTTATCTCCTGCGCATGGATGGAGACGTCGTAGGAGTAGGGAAGGGATGAGATGAGCTCGCGCGGGTCTGCGGATTCCTCAGGCATCGAATCAGATATGATTGTCAGGAAAGCATATAAAAAGCGAGCCTAGCTCCGCGAAGAAGAGAAATAGGGGTGAGCCTGCCAGAAGGCAGGCTCGCTCATTGTGGGGGTGATACAATTAGTGTGTCGGTCGCCTTGCCAGCGTCATATCTGTAATAGACCTTGTGGCCTAGCTGGTAGCGCTCCAGGAGGCCCTGGTGATAGAGCCTGTTCAGCCTGGCGCTAGCAGCGTTCTTGCCCTTGTAGCTCATGCGCTTCTGCACGTCCTCTGCGCAGGCCATGTCGAGCAGCTGCACCGTCTGAAGTATCTTCGTGTCCAAAGACGACAATGGCAGGGTTTCCCTGGGCTGCGCCTGCTGGGCGTACTGCTCGTCGTAGTCGCCCGCGAGGTCGCTCTCCAGCCTGGAAAGGCTTCCGGCTATCCCGCTGAGCACCATGGTGGTCTTCTTGTTCTCGTCGATCATGTACTTCACGAGCGCGAGGAGGTTGGAGCTCGTGGCGTCTGCCTTAACCTTCTCCTCCGCGGCTGTCTTGAGGTCGCTGCTTATGGTGCTCATCTCCTGCACCTGCTGCTTGAGCCTCTGGAGCTCGCCCTCTATTTCCTTCTTTGATCGGACCATCACACAGCACCCTCATGAGACTCCCGCATAAGAGTCATGAAAGAATCACGACCTTATTGTGAAAGAATAAGTATAAAAACCTTTCTTAATTGCGGAACAAAGCCACGCATGCGCAGACTAACGAGAAATTGCGCAAGAAATATAAAGAGCAACGACAATATAGGCATGGCGACGCTGGATGCGGGAAGTGTATATTCCTAAGGACAGGCTGAAGGCTCTCAGCGACAGCAAGGTCCTGGGAAAGATGGCAAAGGCCTGCAACTGCAAGATGCGCATAGTGGACGAGTCCGTGAGGATAGAGGGCGACGCCTTCGGCGAGTTCGCGGGCAAGAGCGTCGTATACGCGTTCGGCAGGGGCTTCGACGTTGACGTCGTGTGCAAGCTTGCCGGGAACGACTGCTATTTCACTGCCATAGACCTCGAGCAGGTGTTCGGCAACGAGAAGCGCATAGCGCAGGTCAAGGCGAGGATCATAGGCGAGAACGGCCGCACTAAGCGCTACGTGGAGGGCGTGAGCGGCGCCAGGATCAGCGTCTACGGCAACACGGTCGCGTTCATAGGCAGCATAGAGGACATACGCGAGGCAGAGACTGCCGTGAACACGCTCATCGAGGGCGGCACCCACAGGCTCGCGTACTCGAAGATGGAGAGCGAGCACAGGAAGCACAAGGAGGCGGCGAGGGGCGCCGGGTTCTGATAGCATGGAGGAGCAGCACGCAGATGAGATTTTCAAGGAGTTCAGGGAGCACTCGATAGCGGAGTTCTTCAAGAAGAACAGGCAGATGCTGGGCTATGCCGGCAAAGTCCGCTCCATGACCACGATCGTGCACGAATACGTCACGAACAACCTTGACGCGTGCGAAGAGGCGGGGGTGCTTCCGGACATAGACGTCACCGTGACCCAGCTTGGGGAGGACAGATACCGCATAGGCGTCATGGACAACGGCCCGGGGATACCGAAGGGCTACGTCGGCAAGTCCCTCGCGATGATACTCGCCGGCACGAAATTCCACCGCTACGTGCAGCAGCGCGGGCAGCAGGGCATAGGGGCGAAGGGCTGCACCCTGTTCGCTCAGGTAACAACGGGCAAGCCCATACTCGTGAAGACGTCTACGGGACCGGGCAAGGCCTATTCGTGCAATCTCGCCATCGACACGGCGCACAACAAGCCAGTAGTCAGCAACATGGCCGACATCGACGAGAATTTCCGCGGCCTGTTCGTAGAGGGCGAATTCGCGGACATAAAGTACGAGAACAGCGACCGCGGCGTGTACGAGTACCTCAAAAGAACAGCGCTAGCGAACCCGCATGCGCAGATAAGGTTCACGGATCCGGACGGCAAGGAGCACGTGTTCATGCGCGCGGTGCAGCACGTGCCCGAAAGGCCGAAGCCCGCGCAGCCCCACCCGCTTGGACTATCGATCAACGACCTCCTGGAGTTCGCGCATGCGAGCGGAAGCAACAGAATATCGTCATTCCTGGTTGACAGTTTTGCCAGGGTAACGTCGAACAAGGTGAACGAGCTGAGGGAGGCGGCTAGGGGCGTGGACTTCGCGAAGGACCCTCACACGCTCACTTGGCCCGATGCCGAGGAGCTCATCAAGGCCTTCAAGAGCGTCAAGTGGATAGCGCCCGACGCGAGCAACATCAAGACCATAGGCGAGGAGCAGATCGCGCTCGCGCTGAAGAACGTCCTCAGCCCGGAGTTCATGAACGTTGTTGAGAGAAAGCCGGCAGTGTTCAGGGGCGGCGTGCCGTTCATCGTCGAGGCCGCGGTCGCGTTCGGGGGCAACTCGGGGCGCAAGACGGACGGCGGGGTCGCAGGCAGCATACTGAGGTTCGCGAACCGGGTGCCGCTGCTCTTCGACAGCGGCGCGTGCGCGATCACGCTCGCGACGAAGGACATAGCCTGGAAGCGCTACGGCATCGACATGGACACGCAGCCTGTTAGCGTGTTCGTCAACCTCTCATCTGTTTACATTCCCTACTCCGGAGTCGGCAAGGAGGCGATCTCGCAGGAGGAGGAGATAATGGAGGAGATAAAGCTCGCGATAATGGAAGCCGCAAGGGGCGTGCAGCACTACATGCACGGGAAGCAGCAGCTGAGCAGCGAGGCGGGAAAATACAAGACCATAATGCGCTACGCCCGGCAGCTTTCCCAAGACCTCGGCGAGATAACAGGTGTCGGGCAGGAAAGGATAGAGAAGCGCATAAGCGAGCTTGTCCTGAAGCGCTATCCGAAGGTCATGCAGCAGTCCGGAAAGGAGGGGAATGGCGATGCTGCTGGCGCGGACCCCGAGGAGGGCGGGGAAGAGCCTAGCTGAGTATGTCGACCGGGCTGTCCGCGTCCACGAGCCGCACCATGTCTGCGGAGAGGTATGCCCTCAGCTCCTCGGCCTCGGCGCCCGCGGACTGGTAGAGCCTGCTCCGGAACTCTTCCAGCTTGTACGCGTTCAGGAAAACAAGGTATGTCTTCGAGCCGGCGAATATCGGTACGTCCCTGAATTTGCTGGTCTTGGAGTATATGACCAGGTACTTGCGCTCGCCGCGGAGGGTGGCGACTATGTCCGCGGTGCTGCTCGTGTCCAGCTCGGTGAACACGTACGCGTGCGTCACCAGGAATAGCCTGAGCTTCTTGAATGTTGCGAGGTAGTCGATGTCGTGGTTGCTCAGCTGCTCCCACTCCTTCGGCGCGTACATGCCATCGGACTGCACGACGTAGCCGTTCACCGACAGCCGGTTAAGCAGCGATTCTATGTTTGAGTAGGTCAGGCCGACAGGCATGTTGTTGTAGCGTATGTTGCTGGTTATGGCTATGCGCAGCTCCGAAAGCGACAGCGGCATGTAGCGCCAGTGGTACGACATGTTCAGCTTGTCGAAGACCGCAAGCACGTCCTTCGGCTTCAGCTCTATCGTGGTCCTCTGCGGTGCGGGAAGCGACGGCACGTCTATGTAGAACTCGTCGCGGTTGGGTGCGCGCACCAGCACGACCATCATGAGCGCGACAGCGGCCACGACCGCGAGCTCTATGTACTGCTTGTTTATCGTTATGGCGGTGGGCGCGTTGTAGGTGCTGTAGTGCATTGTCAGGCCCAGAAGGCTGACCGTGAAGTCGATGTTGCCCTGCTGCGCCGGCGTGCCCGCGGGCAGCGAGTAAACTATCGTGCCGTTGGAGGTCACGCCGCGGCTCGGATAGGCGCCGTTGATGCTTATGGTGTAGTTTATCCCGGAGATCGGCTGGCCGTTGGATACGACCGAGAACCTGAAAGCGCCGAGGGCGAAGTCTGAGTCAACGAGGGACACCTCCACCGGCGAGACGTTGAAGGCGGAGGCCGCGTACTGCACGTTCGTGAAGCTCTGCAGCACGGCGATGTAGCTGCCGGGGCCGAGGCCGAAGTTTATGTACTTGATGAATGTGAAGTTGCCGGTCGCGTTGGTGAACGGCAGCGGTATGCTCCCGACGTTGAGCATGTTGGTGGTGTAAATGGATATGTGCGGCTGTATGCTTATCGGCACCGAGCTGCGCGTGAACACGACCATAGTCACCGGCACCGTGGCCCCGGGGATTATCTGCGGCGGGATCGACATGGAGCCGTTGAGGCTGAGGCTTGGCGCGAAGTATACGTAGCTGTAGACTGTGTTGGAGCTGTTGATTGCCGGGCTCACGGCCTTGAGCGCGACTCTTGCGGTGCCGTTGTTAAGCTGCGCCAGCAGGCGCGGAGTGAGCGGGCTGGGGGAGAGCATGATGCCGAGCGAGCCGGCGCGCGTCCCGGCGGTGTAGTTCATCAGGGCAGCGCCCTGCGAGTACCTTTCGAGCCAGAACAGCTGCTGGACCGCGAAGGCCACGTCATGCCCGACATCGCTCGGGGAGCTCCACGAGTTCGGCGTGTTCGGGAACACGATGATGGAGCCGTTTCCGACGTGCTCGTAGCTCATCGGGCCGTACATAGTCCCGCCAGAAAGCGAGAACGTGCTGCGGTTGAAGTAGTAACCGGTGGTCGTGTTCGAGGACGGGCCCGACACCGAAAGGAAGCCCAGCTCTGTGAGGTTGGTGGGCACGACGATGGAGCCCGGGAGCAGCATGTGGGAGAAGTCCTGGCCCGCGTAGATTATGCTGACCCCGTGGTTGAGCAGGGACTGCACGAGCGTCGTGTTGGAGGTGCCCTGCTTGCTGAAGAACGCCCCGGGAAGCAGGCCGTTCAGCACGACCAGCAGCGTGTTCGGCTGCAGGGTGCTGACGTTGACGATGTCCACGTGCCTGAGCTCGCTCTCGTTGCCAACGATGCCGTAGCGCACCAGGTTGGCGGCTATCGCCGCGTCTATGGCGTCGCTGGCCCCGCAGTTGAAGCACTCGTTGTTTATGTTGAGGACGTACACGCTCCGCGGGATCGCAGAGCGGTATATCGATGCGCTTGCGCTCAGCTGCGAGACGTTCAGGGCGTTGAACGAGACCAGGACATAGGGCGAGACGTTGCTATTGCTGCGGTAGAGCAGGTCCTGCGTCGCTATGCTTGCCGAGATGCTCGGTATGGGCGGCTTGGAGGGCGTGTAGTTGGCAGGTCCTGCGGTGGCGGAGAGCGCATAGCGCACATACAGCACGGCCGCCATCACCGCAAGCGCTATTGCGATGATCATGACCAGCATCGGCGTGCCTAGCGCCTTTCTGTCGAGCATTAGCCCACTTTTTGCATCCCGGGAGAGGACTGCGCCTGCTTCTTGCCAGCGAATATGCGCTCCATCAGCTTCGTCACCAGGTTCTCGTTGCCCTCAGGGCGCTTGAGCACGACGCACACGCGAATGTTCTTCACGCGTTTGCTTATCACGACCGAGTATCTCACGGGCTCAGCCCTTTACCTCGATGTAGCCCAGCGCGACCATCTTGTCCAGCATCTGCTCGGCCCTTGTCGGGATTATCTTGTAATTGCTTGCGAACTCGTTTATGTCTATGGAGTTGCTGTGCGACTCTATCCAGTCGTCTATCATAGCCATGAGCGACGAGTCGGAGTAGGTCTCGAGCTCCTTGAGCCTGCCCTGGAGGCGCTTGTTCTCGTCGCTGAGCTGCGAGGCCTGCACCGCGAGGTTCTTGTTCGACGCGGTGAGCTCTATGTTCAGCCTCTTGATCTCGCGGTGCTCGTTGAATAGGGAGTCGTAGCTGTTGAAGAGCGCGCTGTAGTTCTGCGAGAGCGAGTCCAGGACCTCGCCTATTGAAGAGTCGACATGCTGGAAGAGCTCGCGGTCGTCCGCGTCATAGAGGTCGGCTATCAGAGATAGCACGCTGAGAAGGCCCTTTATCACAGACAGCCTGCGCATCTTCGGGCTGGAGTCCGGTGCGATGGTGTAGTCCAGGCGCAGCCTCTCCCTGCCCAGCGTCATTAGAACGAAAAGGAAAGGCCTCTTCTGTATGTCGCGGCTCTCAACCCGGAGCAGCGAGACGCCGTCGGGCGCGGACTTTATCGAGAACAGCTGCAGCGAGGACAGCCTGCCGGAGATGTCGTCAAAGCTGCCGAGAAGCCTCACCTTCACCTCAAGCGAGTCTGTCTTCGGCTCTATAGGCGCAGCATCCCCGGGCACAGTACCACAGCTCCACAGCTAGCGTTCTATCTCAAAAGCACTATAAAAATGTTTGCCTGTGACGGCTTTATAGACGGACGACACGCAATAGGGCACAGGTTCTTAGGGAGCGAGCCGCGCCAAGCGCGTCGAGTCTTCTGATAAAACTCTTTCCAAGAGTTTTGCGTGCGCCCAGCGTCGAGGCTGCTCGCATTTCAGGTGCTTCGCGAACTCTGTTTCCGTAATCCCAGACCGCGCCTTGCATGCTCTTGTAATATCCCTCCATGACCGGCAGCAGCCGCCTTGAGATGCCCGCGGAGGACGGTCGCATAGTCGAATGCAGCCGCTGATGCTGCTCCAAGTCCAGGATGCTCTTGAGCCCGACCTTCCTGACTATACTGGCGGATTTTTCACCATTGCAAGCATTCAAGAACGTGCAATCTTCAAGCATTCGCATCTGCAGCTTCCGAACTCCGTCCTAAATCGCGCGCAGAGTTGCGCTCTTATTGCTGTTACGTGTCCGGCGCCAGCGACGGCCATTATCCTGTCATATTTTCTCAGGCGGGCTGCACAGGTTTCCACCATCGTCCTGTTCCTGTGATCTTCCAAATACTTTAGCGGTCCGGTTATCCCGTACTTCGATTTGCGCACGACCAGATCGTACGGCGAACTCGAAAGCTCTTTGTCTAGCTCCTTCAGGACAAGCGCCAGCGGCTTGCCACCGAAATATTCCGCTGCTGTTTCCTCTATTGTGCTTTTGAGCGCGCCGAATATCGAGTCCGAGTATCGCTGCTCAAGCGCCTTTTCAAGTTTCTGTCTTGTCCTGCCGTAATCCCGCGACATGAACATCGACTGAAGCATCCAAGACAAAGCAAGGTCGTAGCAGTAGCCTATGGAGAGGTCCTTCTGGCTGTATCTGACCCCAGAGTAATTATACAGGAACGTCACCAGCAGCCCGGCATCAATCCCGTATTTCCGGAGAAATATGGAGACCCACTCTGCCTGGCAGGCATCCATGCCAGAGATATCGGACTTCTGCCTATCCGCGAACGAGACAAGCCATCCTATTTCAGTCCATTCCAATTTTGGCGCGGATGTATGCCATCGCAATTCGCCTGCGCGGGCGCCTTTCGGAACCTCAAGTAGCACCAGATCCGGCTTAAAATCAGTAGTGAGGCCGTCAAGGAACTTGATATACTCTTTCCCAACCGCCCTGTCGGCCTTTTTTATGTGTATTCCGGCAACGAATACCAGGCGCTTCCTGCCGATTCGGTATAAGGTCGTGCCGCTTACATGCTTTGAAAGTTCTGACTCCGTGCAATCAACATTTGCTCATAGACGTAAATCCTTAAACTTTCTCCCAATGGGGAACAAGAGGTAGATTAGCATTGGCGCACCATACTCTTTCGCATCATCTTTCAGAGCATGAGCGTTTATACCTTTCTTCTAATCAATCGCAAATAACT
>CAYNNI010000018.1:0-3666 GCA_964398805.1 Microcaldota archaeon
CTACGGGCTCGACTATGAGCTCGGGGTGGCTTTCTCTACGGCTTCCGCGCCGCAGGCAAGTGCGGTCAAAACTGCTCCATCGGAGCTGGCGGCAGAAACAAGGTCTACCCTGTCAAGGCTGGAGCAGGTGGCGACCCCCGAGCAGAAGGAACTGACCGGCAAGCTGCTAAGGACATTGGAATAAGAAGGTTCGAAGCCCATCCTTCTTGCCTAGGTTTGCAAGGGTGAACGCCCTGCAAACCACGAACGTAATGTTCGTGGTGCAGCCCGGCAATGCCCTTTTTCGGTGACACAGCATCGCTATTATTTAGCACGACCTGCTAAGAATCCTCGTTTCAGCCAAGTTATCCGCAAAAGCGAAATCATAAGGCAAAGGCGCTTGGACTTCCGCTAATGCGCGCCGTGGTGCGACACTTTTAAGCCTTTGCACTTATATAAGCCGGAAGGGGTGATTGGGTGTTCATAGCAAATTCTACAGTCAGGAGGATCCTCAAGGAAGCCGGAGCCGCTCGCGTCAGCGGCGACGCCTGCGAGGAGCTCCAGAAGTACGTCAACAAGACCACGTACCGGATAGCGGAGAAGGCGGTGCTGTTCTCAAGGCACGCAAAGAGGAAGACTGTAGCGGCAGAGGACATCAAACTCGCATACAGCTAGCCCTTGATCAGGGCACGATCGGCACTCCGAAGAAGCGCAGTATCACGAACGTACCCACTGCGGGCAGGCCGAACAGCGCCGCAGACAGCAGCGTCGCCGCCCCTATCGGTATTCCCAGGCCGAAGACGCTGTTGAGCAGGAACATCGAGACGATGCCTAGGATGCTGTTCGTTATTATGCCGAATACGAGCTTCAGTATGAACTTGCCCAGCCGGAACACTATGAGCAGGACTATTCCTATCAGGAGTATGAGCAGGGCTTCGCCCATCAGCGTGCTTCCGAAAGGCAATGCGACCATGCTCATATATGCCACGCAACCAATAAGAAACTTCACATGCAAATACCTGCGGTGGCAGGTGGGCAGCCTACCGAAAGGAGGAAGCTCCTCCCATACAGAGCGCATGTGGCACAAATGCCTGATTCGGAACAGAAACGATACCGCTGCGGCGCACAAAAGCGATGACACTACGAGCGCGCCGGTGCGGATGAAACGGCCGATGCGTGCGCTGTGAGTATGCAAGGCTAAACGCCGCTCAGACTAATGCTGCCTAAAACAAAAGGAGGGCTACGGCCTGCCACTACCTAAGTGCTGCCTTTGCAGTGAAATTACGCCAATCGCTTCTACAAGGACCTGTGGGCTCTTCGCAACGCCACGATAACACTTCGTCGCCTGACGGTTCTCTCTGCCGAAACATTTATATATCTTGTTGCAGACAATATTATTGCTCCTTTTAAGAAAGATTTAAAAGAGTTCTTGTAACGCTTCGAAAGAAAATCGCGTGATATAGATGGCGAAAAAGATAAAAAGAGCAGAAAGAGCAAGGCATGCGGCCAAGGCCGCGCCCAGGAAGGCCAAGACTTCGGCCCCGCGCATGAGAATTCCAAGCAATGCGGAGATAGCTAACATTTCGGAATCTGCTGCGCAGAGGGGGCAGCCGGAGCAGCAGGCCTCGCAGGAGCTGCCTGCGCCGCGCGCCGCGCAGACCGGCGAAAAGAGATGCCCCAGCTGCAACAGCATTGACTTGATACTAGACAGCGAGCGCGGCGAGCTCGTCTGCAACAACTGCGGCCTTGTGATTGAGGAGAATGTCACGGACACCGGCCCGGAATGGCGCGCGTTCGACGCGGAGCAGCGCGCATCCAGGGCCAGGACGGGCGCACCTATAAAGTACGCAAAGCCGAACAGGGGCCTTGTGACCGAGATTGATCTTTACAACAAGGACATACGCGGAGTGCGCATACCGTCGAAGAGGCAGGCGCAGCTCTACAGGATGAAGAAGTGGCACAAGCGCGCAAGCATAGCGAGCAGCAGCGAGAGGAACTACCTCATCGCGCTGCCGGAGCTCAACAGGGTCTCAAGCTATCTCGGCCTTCCCGACAACATTCGCGAGAACGCGGCGCTTCTGTACAGGAAGTGCGTGCAGAACAACCTCATAAGGGGCAGGCCCATCGAGGTCGTGGTGCAGGCGGTGATATACGCGGCGTGCAGGATGGCTGGCATGCCAAGGACGCTTGACGAGATCGCGAGCATATCTGGCCTTGCGAAGAAGGACATAGGCAGGGCATACAGGGTCATACTCCACGAGCTCAACCTCAAGGTGCCCCTGAGCGACCCGATAAGCTACGTGCCGCGCTACGTGAACGCGCTCAAGCTCAGCGGCGAGGCGCAGGAGAAGTCCATACAGCTCCTTAAAGAGGCGATGCGCAACGGCCTTGTCTCTGGCAGGAGCCCGACTGGCGTGAGCGCCGCGGCTGTGTACATAGCGGGCGCTCTCGCGGGCGAGCGCAGGACCCAGAAGGAAGTTGCTGACGTCGCGGGCGTGACAGAGGTCACAATCAGGAACAGGTACCGCGAGCTCAAGGAGCAGCTTAAGATAGACGTCAACCTGTAGGCATGTGCATGCGCGCGCTACGCCTTGCGATAGGACTTGCGCTGCTGTGCCTGGCGCTGCAGTTCAGCGGCGCATTCGCGGCGAGCCCGGCAGCAGGCATCGGTGCGGCGATAAACTCGACCGCGCAGTACCTGGCGCGCGTGAACGAGAGCGCGTACCTTGTGTTCTATCCCAACCTGAGCTATGCATACAACGCGCTGGATCGCGCAGCGAATGTCTCGCGCAGCAATCCCGCCGAGGCGTACTCTCTTCTCGACCTCGCGAGGTCAAGCGCCCTTGCGGAGCAGCAGCGCATATCGCAGTACCGGCAGGCGTCTTTCTACGCGCTAGCTGCGGTGTCTGCGGCGCTTGCGCTCACGCTTTACGCGCTGATGCGGAAACCGGGGAAGCGCAGGTAGCCTGATGCCCTCGCAGGCGCACGTTAGACATATGTCTAACATTTCGATGCTTGTAGAGTAGGCTTAAATGCCTGATTGTTCATAAGATTAGCTGGGTGGGAATGTGGATGACCTAGCAGAAGGGCAAGAGCGAGAGCTAAGGGTGGAGGCCAAGGGCGCAAGGGGCGAGGGCATATGCAAGTACGGCGACCTCGTCGTATTCGTGAAGGACGCAAAGACGCGGATAGGCAACAGCTACAAGGTCAAGGTCACGAAAGTATTCAGGACGTTCGCGTACGCCGAGCTTGCAGATGCAAAGCGCCAGTTCATCGCTGGAAGCTTGATAGACTTCAGCTGAAACCGGGCGAACAAAGCCTTATATAATTATGTTTTCAAAGATGATTCTAGCGACTTGTAGCTGTAACTTTGGCACTGCAGCTATCGATTGAATCAACGTATGCATTGGTGCATAAATGGATTCTCACGACTACAAAAAGTTCCTGAAGGGCACGACGACCATAGGCCTCGTATGCAGCGACGGCGTCGTTCTCGGCGCAGACACGCGCGCGACCATGGACACGTTCATAGCGAGCTCCGAAGCGAGGAAGGTCTGGAAGATAGACGACAGCCTCGCGATGACCGTCGCAGGGGCCGTCGGGGATGCGCAGGAGCTCATACGCATACTAAAGGCGCAGAATGAGATATACAAGATGAACGAGAACCGGTCGCTCTCGCCCAAGTCG
>CAYNNI010000019.1:0-1904 GCA_964398805.1 Microcaldota archaeon
AGCCAGAAGCTCGAGGAGCTCTCGGCCGAGGGCGAGGCCTACATGTCGCCGACGCTTGTAGAGGAGAGCGGCCAAAAGACCGAGGACATGCAGGTCGAGGACACTGCCTACAAGGTAGAGGGCAGGTCCGTGAGCGGAGTATGGCTCAAGGCGCTGGACAGCATACTCAAGTTCGGGGAAGTGAAGGACACAAAATACGGAATGCGGCAGAAGGAGATCGTGGTGCTCGTGTCGGTGATAAAGGACGACGAGGCCGCACTCCCTGCGTGGCTCCAGTTCACGGAGTCCGACGTAGACAATTACTGCAAGAACTTCTTCAGCAAGGACAAGCCCGCTGGAGTGGACTACACCTACGGCGAACGCCTCTTCAGCCTGAAGGTTCCGGGCCTTGCAGATTCGGAGGGCAAGGCTGATCCGGGCATGGCCACGATGCTGGACCAGGTCGCGCTGGCGACAGAGCGCCTGAGGAAGAGCCCGCACACCGGGAGGGCCACTGCAGTGACATGGCGCCACGAGATAGACGCCAACTCCCAGAGCTCGCCATGCCTTGCAGAGGTGGCGTGGAGCATGAAGTTCGGCAAGCTCTTCCAGACCGCCACGTTCAGGAGCCATGACGTGTTCAGCGCATGGCCGTTCAATGCCTACGCGCTCAGAAGGCTCCAGAAGAGCATGGCGGACGAGCTCAAGGTTGGCCTGGGATTCCTCACTATAGTCTCAGTATCTGCGCACATCTACGAGAACATGTTCAACAAAGCAGAGGAGCTGGTCGGCGCGCGCTACCGGACAGAGTGGAGCCGTTCGACAAGGACCCGCGCGGATTCTTCGTGATAAGCATCGAGAACGGCGAGATGGTCGTGCAGCACAGGGTCAACGACGGCAGGGCTTCGAACTACGCCCTCCGCGGAAAGAGGGCGCAGCATATATGCCGCAGGATAATCAACGAGAACCTGGTATCGAAGCAGGACCACGCCGCGTACATAGGCATGGAGCTCGCCCGCGCCGAGGAGTGCCTAAAAAGCGGAAAGGCGTACGTGCAGGACGAGGCATGGCAGCCGCGTCCTTCCAAGCCGGAGCTGGAAAGGTATAAGAATTGCATTGCACTCAGCCATTCCGTGGAGGCTCTAAAAGAACATTGCGGAGTCTTCGGTGCGTATTCTTGCTCAGGGGCTAATGTCACGCCTGTCGTGCTCAACGGCCTGATGGCGCTCCAGAACCGCGGGCAGGAGTCCTGGGGCATCGCAATAGACGGCAACAACACCTACAAGAAAGCAGGACTGGTGTACTACGGCTACCATGACGACAAGAAGCGCATTGACAGCATAAGGGGCAGCTCAGGCACAGGCCACGTCAGGTACTCCACTGTCGGCAGCTCGGAAGACCTCGGGAGCTTCCATCCGATAGACATAGACTCCACGTGCATCAGGATTGCGCACAACGGCACCATCTCCAACGTAGCTGAGATGCGGTCGCTTCTCAGGAAGGCAGGCATAGAGGCCCGGGAGGGCGCGACAGACACGGAACTGGCAGGGCGCCTCCTCTCGAAGTTCTTCATCGAGAAGAACGACTGGGTCTCGGCGTTCGCGCGCTTCGACGCGGTAAAGAACGGCTCGTACTGCATAGTGATACAGACGCCCACCGGCGAGGTCGTCGCGGCAAGGGACAGCAGGGGCTACAAGCCGCTGTGCTACGGCCATCATGCGGCCACGGACTCCTTCCTAGTCGCGTCGGAGAGTCACGCACTTGAGAACGAGGAGGTGGGTGCGAAAGTCTTGGGCGACATAGAGCCTGGGCAGCTCGTCATACTCAGCAAGAAAGGTCTGGAGTTCCACAGGTTCGCAGACAGGAAGGAGCGCTCCCTCGACACGTTTGAGATCACATACTTCGCGCACCACACATCTAAGATA
>CAYNNI010000020.1:0-18659 GCA_964398805.1 Microcaldota archaeon
GGCTACAAATGGTAATATCGTTCTATCCTCAAGATTCGCTAGGCATGCAAATCCATCCACCACCATGAGGTATATAGCCAAAGATAACGAAGACCTCTATAAGGCAATAGACTTCACGTTTGATTTTTCAAAATTGGCCGAATATTAAAGCGATGCAAAAAGGTATATAAACGGCTTTGTAGAAATGCTAAGACTTCATTGGAGAAGCGAAACGTTACTAATCCATATGAATGGAAGGTTCAAAGTGCAGCAGGATTTGTTGGACAGCGCTTATCTTGTGGTTCATAAAGGATTTCTACAGAGCTGCGATTATGGAAAGAGGTGGTCGATAGAGCGGCTCTTCTCGTTGCTGAAAGAGAGGTTTGGACTTTCAAAGAACAGGTTTATCGGAATAGATTAGGGAGAATCTGTCGGTGAGGAACATGTGAATGTCAGGAACCTAACATATGTCAGACAAACGATTATATACTTTGCTAAGGCAATAGCTATCGCATTTTCCTCTGCTGATTTCGATGGCTAATCTATCCACCGATATACGGCTAGCTGTAGACAGCGGCAAGGTAGCCATAGGGATGAACAGCGTCGCGGAGTCCATACGCGCCAACACCTCGAAAGCTGTCGTGGTAGCGGTGCCGAACAAGAAGGAGTTCACGCAGGAGATTGCGCACCTCTGCAAGCTGTCAGGCACGAGGACACTGCAGTTCAAGGGCACCTCCATGGAGCTGGGTGCTGTGTGCGGAAAACCGTATTCCATAGCCGCGCTTTCCATCATAGAGCCCGGCAACTCCAACATACTAGACGAGACTTACTGATGGTCACATGGCAAACGGCGAGTTCGCGGCAAGAAAGCTCCTTCGTCAGCGCAGGCACCAGCGCATGCTCAAGAAGCCCTACAAAAGAAAGGTGTTCAAGCTAAAGCAGCGCTACGATGCCTACGGCACCGTGCCGAGGGCAAAGGCGCTGGTGCTCCAGAAATTCATACTCGAGCAGAAGAAGCCCAACTCCGGGCACATCAAGTGCGTGAAGGTCCAGCTCATAAAGAACAACAAAGTGGTTAGCGCCTTCGTCCCCGGGGACGGCTCCATAAACTTCATTGACGAGCACGACGAGGTAACGATAGAGGGCCTCGGCGGCTCGCAGAGGGGCCAGCTCGGGGCCATTCCCGGGCTCAAGTACAAGGTGAAGGAGGTGAACGGCGTCAACCTCTGGCTCGTAAGGTCGGGCAAGAAGGAGAAGCCGAAGAGATGATGCTAATGGCAGAAGAGAATAACGCACAGGCCGCCCAGGCTCCTGCAGCTGCGCCTGCGGCAGCGAAGGAGCAGAAGGCAGAGGCCGCTGCCCCCAAGGCAAGGCCGAAGAGGGTGCAGAAGGCATCAACAGCTCCTGCAGGCACCGCGATAAAGCAGCTGCTTTTCGACAAGTACAGCTACGACGTCGAAGTTGGCGACGTCAGCCTGAGGAACTACATCAACCTCAAGCCCGTTGCATACCCGCTCTCTTACGGGCGCTCCAGCCAGAGGCAGTTCTCAAAGGCGAGCGTCAGCATAGTGGAGAGGCTCGAGAACGCGCTCATGCGAGGCGGCACAGGCGCGAAGATAGGCGGCCATGTCATCCGCACCGAGGGTCGTCTGCAGGGCAAGAAGCTGAAGGTGCTGAAGATGATAGAGGACGCTTTTGACATCCTGAACAAGAAGACAGGCACCAATCCCATGCAGGTGCTCATCAAGGCGCTGGAGAACAGCGCGCCGATAGAGGATACGACGCACGTGGTGTACGGCGGAATCTCGTCCAACGTAGCGGTGGACATAAGCGCCAGCCGCAGGCTGGACATCGCGCTGAGGAACATCGCGCACGCGACCATAATAAGCGCGTTCGGAAACAAGCGCACCATGTCCGAGGCGCTCGCGAACGAACTCCTGCTTGCAGCTAACGCAGACATCAACAGCTACGCTCTCAAGCGCAAGAACGAGATCGAGCGCATGGCGCGCAGCGCAAAGTGAGCTGATCCTATGGTAAGGAAGGAATACGTCGTCGAGGAGATAACCAAGCTTATGGGCAGCCTCGACCAGATACGCAACATCGCGATCATAGCCCATGTCCATCACGGCAAGACGACTCTTACGGACTCGCTCCTCGCGAAGGCGGGCCTCATATCGAAGCAGGTGGCGGGAGAGGTGCTGTACACAAACTTCGAGGAGATAGAGAAGGCGCGCAGGATGACGATAAAGTCTGCCAACATCTCTCTCGGATTCAACTACAAGAACAGGGACTACATCATAAACCTCATCGACACGCCGGGCCACGTGGACTTCGGCGGCCACGTCACGAGGTCAATGCGCGCGGTCGACGGCGTCGTCCTTGTCGTGGACCCTGTAGAGGGAATAATGCCGCAGACCGAGACGGTGGTCAGGCAGGCGCTCAAGGAGAAGGCCAAGCCCGTGCTATTCATAAACAAGAGCGACAGGCTGCTCACTGAGCTGAGGCTCACGCCGGAGCAGACGTTCGAGCGTCTTCTGAACCTGATAAACGAGGTCAACAAGCTCATCGACAGGTACGTGCCCGAGGAATTCGCAGGCAAGTGGAGGGTCAGCGTAGAGGACGGCAGCGTGTGCATCGGTTCCGCGTTCGACAAGTGGGCAATATCAAAGTACATCATGGAGAAGTACAAGACGACGTTCAAGCAGATTTTCGACCTCACGATGCAGGGCGAGGAAGGCCTCAAGAAGCTCCAGGAAGTCGCCCCCATCGACGAGGCGACGCTCGCGATGATAATCGACCACCTCCCGACGCCGCTCGTGGCGCAGAGGTACAGGATACCGCAGATATGGCACGGCGACCCCGAGAGCGCGGAGGGCAAGGCCATGCTCGCGTGCGACGCGAAGGCGAGCACCAACGTCATAGTGTTCCACATAATGTACGACCAGCACAGCGGCGAGGTCGCTGTCGGGAGGATATTCTCCGGCGAGGTCAAGAAGGGAGTGGAGCTGTACGCTTCAGGCAAGGACGGCACCCAGAAGATCCAGCAGGTAGGCATCTACATGGGCCCTGACAAGGTCATGGTGGACGCGGTGCCTGCAGGCAACATCGCGGCGCTTGTCGGGCTCAAGGACCTTTCAGTAGGCACCACGCTCAGCGAAACCAGGATAGAGCCGTTCGAGCAGATAGTGCATTACTCGAAACCGGTGGTAACGAAGGCGATAGAGCCCAAGGACTCGCGCGACACCACCAAGCTCATAGAGGCGCTCCGCGTTCTCGCAAAGCAGGACCCCACGATAAAGGTGGAGATCAACCAAGACACAGGGGAGCACCTGGTCAGCGGAATGGGCGAGCTCCACCTGGAGATAATAGAGACGAAGCTCAGGGATGAGTTCGGCGTGCCGATAATAACCAGCGAGCCCATTGTCGTCTATCTTGAGACCATCGACAAGAAGATAGGCCCTATAGAGGGCAAGACGCCTAACAGGCACTCCAAGTTCTTCGTGATCGTAGAGCCTGCAAGCGAGCAGGTATTCAAGGCGATGGACGACGGCGCCATACGCGACGGAGCGCCGAAGGGCAAGGTTGCGGTGGAGGCGATGATAGCTGCGGGCCTTGACAGGCAGGTCGCAAAGGGCGTGATGTACATCTCGAACAACTGCATGCTCGTAGACATGACGAAGGGCGTCCAGTATATGAACGAGGTGTCGGAAACGCTAATCGACGGCTTCGTGGAGGCGGTGGCTACCGGGCCGCTCGCGAGGGAGAAGGTGAGCAGCATAATCGCGACCATCGTGGACGCGTCCATACACGAGGATCCCGTGCACAGGGGCCCTGCGCAGATAATGCCCGCGATAAGGCGCCCCATCTGGGCGGGAATGCTCGCCTCCGGAGTGCACCTGATGGAGCCGAAGCAGATCTTCACGATCAACATACCGCAGGACTACATGAGCGACGTGATAACGTTCCTGCAGAACAAGCGCGGCCAGATGCAGGGCGTGACGCAGGAGCGCGACCAGGTCTCGATAACCACGAAGCTTCCCGTATCCGAGGTCATAAAGGGCTTCTCGGACGAGCTCAGGAGCATGACGCAGGGAAGGGCGATCTGGTACTACAACTTTGCAGGCTACGAGAAGATGCCCGCAGAGCTGCAGAACAAGGTCGTAAGAGAGATAAGGAAAAGGAAAGGCCAGCCGGAGGATATCCCGACGCCGGAGCAGTACCTGGATTGATCCTCAGCAAAAGCTACAAATCCGTTTGCATCCAACGCTAGCAGGGCGGTGCGCACGGACAAGGACGAGCTCTACAAGGCAGCATTCCTGATCATCGGCATAGTGGACCTAGGCGCCGCGTACACTTTCTTCACCTCAGAGCAGTACTTCTCGGCATTGGACACGCTGTGCACGTTCGCGCTTCCGCTGTCGGCGCTGGCGCTATTCATGGTTCCCAACACCGCGCTTGCCAGGTCAAGGAGATGGCGCCCCTGGGCCGCGCTCTTCTTTGCGGTTTCTTCCTTCCTGCTCATCTACGAGGTTGCGTCGTTCAGCAATTCAGTGCCGATGGACGCCGGAGTTATCCTGCGATATGCGCTGTTCGGCAACCTCAGGTACATTGGCATCTCGGCGCTGATCTCGATCGGAGCAGTATACGTCGCAGTAAACCTGCCCAGACGGCATTCGCGCGCCGCGAGGCTCGCCGCGGCGCTGGTCCTCCTCATAGCAGGCACGGCAGCATCATATTACCTGATGTACGCGCTGCCAGGCATAAAGGTCGGGAACACCGACGAGCTGGCTTACAACTACTACGCGGCATCCATCCTCGCCAAGGGTGGCAACCCCTACACCACGAGCATGCAGCCCATAATAGACCGGTACGGCACCACCGCGTCAGCGCTTCTCAACGGCACGTACGAGTACGCATACGGCTACCCGGCGCTGAGCTTCCTCGCGTACGTCCCGATGGTCCTTTTCGGGTTCAAGCCCTTCATGCCGTTCGTGGCTTTGGGCATGTTCCTCGTCATCGTGTCCGCGTTCATACTCTACTCCAAGTCAGACAGGCGCCCGCTTCTGCTTGCGCCGATTTTCGCGTGGCTGGTCTTCGCGTACTACTACAGCGGCTTCGTCAACTCCTACCTCTCCGTCTCGATACTGCTGCTGCTCGCTTACTTGTGGCGCGGCAGGCGTGTGGCGTCCCCCTTGCTGCTCGGTCTCGCGGCTAGCGCCATACAGCTGGCATGGATCGCGCTGCCCTTCTTTTTCCTGCTTTCGTATTCGGAGCATGGCAGGAAGCGCGCCCTGGAAACCATTGCGGTAGCGGCGCTAGCCTATGCCGCGGTCAACGGCGCCTTCATCGCGCTATCCCCCGCGGCAACGCTGGGCAACACGACCTCGCTGCTCGGCCCCAACGAGCCGCCCTTCGACGGCACAAACATGCTGGGCGTGCTCACAGCATTCTACGCTGTGCCGCGCTGGTACTCCACGTTCGTCTCGTCGCTGCTGATGGTATCGGCTTCCGTGCTATACGTCCTGTACGGCAAAACCCTCAAGCCCGTGTTCGCGCTGGTTCCGGCCCTGATATTCTTCCTCTCCTGGAGGAACACTCCGACTTACGGCATACCTTTCATCCCGCTCGTGCTCGCAGCGTACTATACAAAAAGCAGCAAGGCACGCGACCTCGCAAAGAGGAAAATATACATCGCAGGCGTTCTGCTTGCGGTTTTCGTGCTGGCGCTCTCTGTCGCGGTGTACGCGCACGGACGCTATCTCTCAAGGCCTCTGCTGAGCATAAACTCCATCATGCCGGTTGTGCTTGCGCAGTCTCCAGTTCCGGGGTCCACCTACGGCCTCGGCGGGATCCTGGTGAACGTGACCAGCAATTACCCTGATACGGAGTACGTGTCCTTCTTCGTGCTGAGCAGGCACCCGAACCAGAACGGCTATGTCCTTGGCTCCAAAATAGCGCCCATCGCGCCCAACGCCCCGTACACGTACAGGCTTGGCGTCTCATCGCCTGCGATAGGCAGCAACAGCACGCGAATTATAGTGTTCGCCCTGAGCCGCGAATACATAGCGGCCAAGAGCTTGGACTTCGACAACCTGCTTCAGGGCAGGTAGAATCCGCACGGCCTAGGCGCTGCGTAGTTTTTGCGGAACCGGCGCGGCATCATCCCGCCTCAGCATCGGCAATGCGGCCGCGGCCTCCTTCACCTTGCCATCCACGATCCCGTATTCCCTGAGGGCGCGCGACACATCGCATCTCTCCCTGAAGCCCACCATCGCCTTGACCATGACCTCGCCGTATTTGATCGGCTCCTCCCTACGCAGCTTCGTTATCGCGAGGAACGTGCCCTTGAAATCCTTGTACTCCTCCTCGTCGATCCAGTACGCGCGCCCGTCGATATCGAGGTTTATGCACTCCTGCAGGTCCTTCCCGAAGAACCAGCCGTTCTCGCCGTGGACTATCATCTCGCGCGATCCGCCGTCCCTTGAAGAGAGCGAAGGCACTCCGTTGATGCCCGCTTTCATCTCGCTCGTCCCGCACGCCTCCCATCCTGAGAACGGGGTAAAGAGCAGCAGGTCGCTCCCGGCTACGATCACCTTTGCTTTGTCCATGTCGTAGTCCGGGATGTACACGACATTCCTGCAGCTCGCGCTCAGGCTCCTGAATCGCTCCACGTATTCCGTGCCGAACCCGTCTTTGGGATGCCCCTTCCCAGAAAGCACGAACACCGTGTTCGGGCCGTCTTCGGTATCGCGGATCAGCCTCTCGACCAGGTAAGGCCTTTTATATCGCACGATGCGCCTGTTCCACGATACAAACATCGTTTCGTCGTCGATGGGCAGGTCCGGCTTGTTCTGCCATGCCAGGTCAACCAGATCCATCCTGGCAAGCCGATGGGCCTTCAGGAAATCGTCGGTCTTTACATCGGCAATGTCCCTGCCCGCAAGAAGCCTGGCTATCTGGGGATGGGTCCACCTGTCCAGGTTTACGCCGTTCGTCACGTAGCCTATCTTGTCCTTGTACTGGCCGAAGCAGTTGAGCACCATCCCGTGCTGCTTCTGCGATACGGCGAAAGCCTCCTTCACCTTGCCGAGAGCAAGCTCCGTCAGCATGACCTGGCCCCTGTCCGCCTTGAAGCCGAAAACCTTTTCCAGGAATTCCGCAGAGAAGTAGGGGTGCCCCCACGGGCCCTGAGTGTGTATCACCAGCCTGGTTTTCTGCAGCAGGCTCTCCGGCACCGCAAGCACGAGAAGCGACGAGAGCGACTCCTGCAGGTCTATGGTCTCGACGGCATCGGCGCCTATCCTTTCCATGACGTACTTTGCCGCCGCCTTGGCCAGGAGCGCATATTTTACCATCTCGTCCTCGTAGGAGTCCTCGGAATAGAGCTGCCGCGAGGCGTTTACCGCTCTCTCGGGAGAAAGCGGCTCCAGGAATACTGCCTTCGCCGATCCCTTCTTCACGATCCACGGCCTCACGGCCGCAGTGCCAAGAGCTCCAAGATCCACAGCCAGCTCGGGCTCAGGCGCCATTATCTTTTCCACGCCATGCACATTGCTGTTCGCGTAGCCTTTCTTATGGAGGAGCGTGATTGCGCAGTAGTCGATGCCTGATTTTGCAGCGGCGTAGAACTTGTCCCCCTCAAGGATTCCAAGGCCTCCCGCGAAGACGGGAAACTCATCAAGGGCTATCTCGGGAGTGACGCTGACGTATGTCATGCCGTCCCCCAGTTGGTGTTGCTCGGCGTCGTGCGGGCGCAAGCAGCGCGAATCTGAATTAGCTCCTCTTTGCAAGACAAATATAAAAGCATGCTCTATGCGCGTGACTCGCCAGCAACGCCTAAACATCTCCTAAAAGAAAACACCTTGTGATAGGATGGGCATCTTCAATGGTCACGAGAAGAAAACGATTCAGCAGGTCATCGCGGATCTGGGGGAGCAGCCCGCAAGAGAGCCTTCCCTCAAGGAGCGGGCAAAGGAGCAGCGCAAAGAGGCGGAGGCGCAGCCGAAGGAGGCGCAGGAGCGCAAGGACAGGGAAGAGGCCGGCGCATCCAGCGACCCGAAGGCGCTGAACGCGCTAAGCAAGGACGTCGTAACAAGGGAGCTTGCGGCTGGCAACGCGCACGCCCCTGAAGAGGCACAGGAAAGGCTGAGCAAAGACCCATATGCCGTTGTCAGGCTTGCAGTCGCAGGCACTTCCAGGAGCAGGAAAATTCTCGAGCGCCTGGCCGACCCCAAACATGAGGAGGATGCTGACGTGACGCGCGAGGCGGAGCAGTCCCTCGCTTCGCTGGCAAGCGGCACGGCATAGGCGTCGGAAGCGCGCGGGGAAGCGCAGGCAAAGCATCAGAAAGGTTATATAGCTTTCGCGCCTAATACCTCCTACGCAATGACAAAGGTAGAGCGTAGTCGCCTTAATCTTCCTGCGTGACCTGGATAAATAAATCCGACGGTGTTATCATGGCAAAATCTTACGTCAAGTTCGAGGTATCTGAGGAGGTGGCTTCGAAGACCTACGAGGCTCTGCAGCTGGCGAAGCAGTCCGGGACCCTTAGGAAGGGCGCAAACGAGGTCACCAAGAGCATCGAGCGCGGCCTGGCCTCGTTCGTTGTCATCGCTGCCGACGTAGATCCCGAGGAGGTGGTAGTCCACCTGCCGACGCTCTGCGAGCAGAAGAAGATCGCCTATTCGTACGTGCCGAGCAAGACCGATCTCGGCAAGGCAATAGGGCTCAACATATCGTGCGCGGCCATCGCTGTTGAAAACGCAGGCAAGGCCGCACCGCAGATAAAGGAGATAGTTTCAAGAGTGACGGGCATGGCCCCAAAGGAGCAGGCGCAGAAGCCCGCGCAGACAGAAAAGGCGGAGAAGAAGCAGTGAATGCCCATGGCCGACCAGCAGCCCCAGCAGCAGCCCCAACAGGCGCAGCAACAGCAGAGGCCGGCATTTGCAGGCTTTCCCGCGGAAGTGGTCGACGTTGTGCGCACGGCCAAGACCGGCATATCCGGAGAGGTCTATTCCATCTCCTGCAGGATACTCGAAGGCAACGACAGGGGCAGGATCATAAGGCGCAACGTGTTCGGGCCGATAAAGATCGGAGACGTCATAAGGCTCCCCGACACGAGCAGGGAGGCAAGGGAAATCAAGGTCAAGTAGGCGCTTAAATGAAATGCAGCTACTGCACGGCGGAGATAAGGAAGGGAACCGGCACCATATTCGTCACCAAGGCGGGCGCAATCAGCTATTTCTGCTCGAACCGCTGCTACCAGAACAGCATAGTTCTGCGCAGGAAGCCTCGCAAGGCGCAGAAAAGGACTTGGGAATCTGCGCCGAAGGCAAAGTAAAGCAGCAGAGCTATTTTATCTCCTCGACCACGACGCCCTTCATGTCGACGTTGTCGAATGCGTCCCCGACCAGGTTTTCTATCCCGAACTTCATGAGCTTCGCCTGGTACCTGGAGAGGAACACCTTCCTGCCGGCGCTGTCCTTTATTATGTAGGCGCCGCTGTCGTCCACGGTCACGAGGATGCTCTCGTTGCCCTTGTTTATCCTATAGGTCCTGGACATCAACCCACACACGCAATGCTCTCCAGCTGCTCCAGCCTTTCCGCGATGGCGCCGTCCTCGTCGTACACGAAGGTCGTTATGCCCACGCTGTAGCTGTCCGGGAAGTTGCTGGGGCGCGTGTAGAGCTTTAGCTGCTTCGCCCTGCTCTCGCCCGGCTTCACTATGCCAACGCGCATCTTCCCTGCATCGAGCTCCCTGTCCGGCGCAAGCGATAGCGGCGATTTCATCGCTATCTCGCACTCGCACCAGTATGCCTTCGCTACGTCGAGATTCTCCAACGAGATGCTCATCGTGGCCTCGTTCCTGTTGTAGGCCTTGAGGCTCTGCGGGTCGAAGCTCGCCATGACGCGGACAACCGCCATGTGTATGCTTTCTCGCAAAAGATATTTATTCACATGCCGTTAGTTATATGCGTGCTTTTTCATGGAGGTCAACGAAGCAAAGCTGATTGAGCGCGAGCTCACGCTGCGGAACCTCCAGATGACAAAGGAGGTAATGGAGACCCGCAGGTCCATAGTGCGCTGGCTCGCCCTCGCACTCGGCGTCATAAGCCCCGGCGAATCCCGGCTCAGCGCGGTCTCGGTGCTGGACGCGGTGCTGTACTTCCAGTTCAACGAGATGAAGGATCCCACAGTGCCGGAGCTGATGGAGTACATAGCCAAGGCGTGGGGCCCGATAAATGAGAAGACGCTCAGATACCACTTACTACAGCTCAAGAAGGCTACGATAGTCGACAACGAGAAGGGCAGGTACTTCTTGGTGAAGCCGGGAATAGGCGACAGGTACGACGCCGAGGCGTGGGTGAGGGGCTATCTGGAGCTCCAGATTAACCCGATACGCGACAAGATAAGCATTGCGCTAAAGGAGCTTAAAACGAGATGAATCGATGGATGATCCAGAAACTTCGAAGGAGCAGAAGAAGGCCCCGCGTTCCGGTGCGGATCGGGCGGCAGAGGCGCCCGCGCACCACGCCGCTCACGAGCACGAGAATGCCCGCGGCGCCGCGCACGCGTCAAAGGGCTCCCCAGACACAAAGCTTTTCTACGGTATCTTCGCCGCGATTGTGGTCATTGCAGTTGTCGCTGCGGTGATAAAGCTGCTGAGCCCAGGCATAAGCGCATCCGTGTCGCTCAGCACGAACACAGTCGTGACGTACCCGTACCAGACCTCGTACTTCTCCGTGCGGGTGGACAACACCGGCAAGACCAGCATAAGCAAGCTCGTGATAGGCTTCTACCTCAACGGAAACGCGGTGCACTACAGCACGGTCGACGTCCCGGCGGGAAGCAGCAACACAGTGTACGAGAACTACACCTACCAGGCCGGAGGCAACTACAGCTTCTCCGCCATAGCGGACCCTGCGCACGTTGCCAATATGAAGGACAGGAACAACGCCCAGAGCTCGCTGGAGGTGCAGATACAGCAGCCGGAGTCGCCCGACATATATACATCGCTGCCTAACGTAAGCATAGCGTACACCCACAGCTTCACGATGTCCGGGCGCGGCCTCATCGCCTCAGCCGCGACAGCAGAAGGCTACAATGTAAGCGTATACACCGACATGTTCTCCCCGGCAAAGAACGTGCTGACAAAGCTGTTCGAGAATCTCTACGTCTTCGTGGCTTACGTCAACGGCGCTTATGTGAGGTACAGCGACAACCGCACCGCATCCGCGATATGGCTGCAGGGCACGCTGCAAGCGCCGCTCGTAGGTTACGTGCTTTCCACATTCCACTTCAACCAATCCAACTACACAATGAATGGCACAGAGATAAGCTACGCCAAGGTCAACAACCAGACCAGCATATGCTACCTCTACACAAAGGGCTGGACCAAGATATTCACGTACTATAATGCGAGCGCGGACGGCAGCTGCAAGGACTTCGCGGGCAGCTACTATGCCCCTGATGAAAGCAACGCCATCGTGGCGCAGATAAAGGCCAACAAGAACCTCACCAAATACCAGTCCGGATTCTTCTACACCAACTCCACGACGCTCGGCTCGGGGCTCTCGCTGAGCGACAACTCCGGCCTGGCCGGGCTCATAGTATTCCAGAACCAGTACGGCTTCTTCACCAGCTACATCCAGAACACCTCTGCTTTCAGCGAGACAGCGCCGACTTGCAAGGGCATGCTCGCCACCTACGGCAACACCAGCATATGCTCCGTCTACGTGGCGCCCTCCAGCAACAGCACGCAGGGGTTCGGAATGGTCAACACGACCGAGCTTACCGGCAACTACAGGATAAGCCTCTACTCCCTGGTGAACCAGAGCAACCTGCTCGCGGCGCACCAGAACGGAGCATCGCTTATAAACGCGCTGCACATAACGCCGTCGATAGAGTGGAAGTCCGCCTTCGTGAGCACGTGCGCAATCGACAACGCGTCAATCGGCTGCAACGTGATGCGCTTCGACTACTACAACAGCACCGCATACCTTAGAATAGAGAACAGGCTCGCGAACGCGCTGACGATAAACACCTTCTCGTGCTACTCGCCAGGCCTTCGGCAGAACGAGACGGTCGGCGTCCAGGTGGCTTCCAACAGCACCGCCAGCATCACAGCGAGATGCTACAACATACCTGTAGGCGGCATCGCCAGCGCATACACGGACTACGCGCTGTCGATGAACTACACCTATTCCGGCATCACGCAGACAGTGACCGGATTGCTGAACGTGACCAACCCCGGGCTGAGGTAGCGCCGCTACTCTACGAAGTCCTTCGCGCCCGTGCCCTCGGGGAAGGCCCTGCCGTTCTCAGCCTCCACCGGCAGGTGCGTCTCGTTGGCCACGCGCTGCAGCTCGCTCATGTCTAGAACGCGGTCAAGGAACAGCTCCACGAAGTGCGCGTTGCCGAGCTCCACGCGCCTCACCTTGAACACCTGGAACTGGAACATGCCGGACCTCTTCACCCGTATCCTTGCGTAGCCCTGCTTCAGTATTCTGGCAGCGTCCTCAGTCGCCATGTCAAGCGTTTATAGAATCTCTCGAAAGCGTAATATACCTTCTTCCGCGCACATCAGCGCAACGCGTACCCGCTGCTCCAGCTGCTTGTGTATGTCACGCTGTCACAGCCCCCGCCATCAGACCTAACGGATTCTATTTGCCAAGAAAAAGGTTATATAAGGTGGAGCGTCATCTATCCTTATGCAGGCCGGCTCGCAGGTTGTGACTGCCTTCTACAATGCACTGTCGTCTCTGCTTTCCCCAGCCATTTCTTCCCCAGACGTGCTCGGCGGGGTCTCGCTGCTGTTGGCCCTCGTCCTTGCGGCGGCCATCATAGCAGTCCTGTTCACGCTTTTCACTCTCGTCTTCGCATGGATAGAGAGGAAGCTAGTGGCGAGGGCGCAGTCGCGGCACGGCCCGACGTACGTAGGCAGCCACGGCATACTGCAGAACGTCGCCGACCTGTTCAAGCTCATGGCAAAAGAGAACATAGTGCCCGACAACGCGGACAAGCCGCTGTTCCAAGCCGTGCTTCCCGCGCTCACCGCGCTGTTCATAGTCCTGCTCGCGTTCATACCTATAACAGGCGCGTTCGTCGGCATCGATTCCTCGCTCGGCATGCTCGCTATATTCGTGCTGCTCTCGTTCTCGCCTCTGCTATTGTTCCTTGCCGGATGGACCAGCGGCAACAAGTACGCGTCTATCAGCGCGCAAAGGTCTGTGGTCATGCTCGTGGGATATGAGATCCCGCTGCTCCTCGTAGTCGTTGCCGTGTCCGCGTTCGCAGGCGGATACGGCATGAGCGCGATAGTCGCGTCGCAGCAGCGTTACTGGCTGGCTCTGCTCATGCCCCTCGGCTTCGTCGTATTCTTCGTTGTTCTTCTTGCGGAGATGGAGAGGCCTCCGTTCGACCTCAGGGAAGCGGACAGCGAGCTCATAGCAGGATGGCTTACGGACGTGGGCGCGCCTTACTACGGCCTCGCGCTGCTTCTCGACTACACACGCATACTCGTGGGCTCTCTTCTCGTGTCTGAGCTCTTCCTCGGCGGCTGGGGCGGCACTGGCAATCTGCCGCCTTTCGCGGTACTCATGGCGAAGGTCGCGGTCGTCGCGCTCGCCGTGATCGTGATACGCGCCACTACCGTGAGGATGAAGCTCAACCGCATTCTCAGGCTTGGGTGGGTGTACCTCACGCCGCTCGCAGTAGCCAATTTATTAATTACATTCGCATTGTTCGTGAGGTAGGATGGCGAAGAACCCAGTGCTCAGGGTGTTGCGCGAGATATTCCGCAAGCCGTTCACGACCGAGTTCCCCGAGCAGAAGGAGACCGTTGCGGACAACTACCGCGGCACTGAGAAGCTCGACATGAATACGTGCATAAGCTGCTCGGCATGCTCACTTATATGCCCAAACAGCACCATCACGATGGTCGACACGGAGACCGGGCACGGGACCAAGAAGATGCCCGAGATAAACCTGGAGCGCTGCCTGTTCTGCGGGCTCTGCGAGGAGGTGTGCCCCACCGACTGCCTCACGCTCACGAAGAATTGCGATTTCGAGCGCTACGACAGGCGCGACTTCATAAAGAGGCCCGAGGAGCTGGACTAGTGGTTTGATGGCTTACGCTGCGTTGTTCGTGCTGCTCGCGTTCGCGGAGCTCGCATCGCTGGCGATGCTGTTCGTGTTCAAGAACGCGATGCACGCGGTGCTGTCGCTTGCGGCGGCATTCATCATTACCTCGCTCATGTTCCTGGTGGTAGAGCAGCCCCTGCTCGCGCTCCTGCAGCTCTTCGTCATGGTCGGCGGCGTCGCAACATATCTTTTCGTGGGCGTCGCCTCAGTCGGGATATCGCGCTTCAGGCACGCCGACCTGGCGGTGCTGGCCGTGATGGCGCTCGCGTCGTTCGCGGTCATCTATTACGGCGTCTACGGGGCGCAGCTCTCGGGCCTGCAGAGCAACACGCTCTCCGCGCAGGACATAGGCGCCAGCCTCTCCTCAAGCGTCGCGCTCCTTTATCTGCTGGTGCTCATGCTTTTCGGGATCGGGATAGCGACCATAGCGCTGCTGAGGAAGGTTAAATGATCCCGGAATACCTCATAGCGCTCAGCGTTGCGATGTTCGCGGTAGGGATAAGCGGCATCGCCGCCAGCAGGCACTTCCTGATAATAGTCCTGTCGGCCGAGGCGATGCTCCTGTCGAGCACGCTGCTCGCAGTCACGTTCTTCTACTACTCAGTGGACGGCAGCATAGCGCCGCTGCTGCTGGTCCTGTGGTCCGCTGCGGCCGCGGAGACCATCGCGCTGGTCGCGATATACAGGTTCCTGGAAAGGTGGGAGGTTAGCATGGACGTATCGAAGCTCTCCCGGCTGAGGCATTGACATGCTGGAATTGGTCATAGCGCTCCCGCTCGTGCTCGCGGCATTCGTCGCGCTCGCGCTGCGCACAGGCCGCGCAGCAGGCTACATCGCCCTCGCCGCGAGCGTGCTGAGCCTTGCGCTGGCGCTCTACGCCGTTTCAGGCAATCCCGGCCCTCAGGACCTCGCGTGGTTCAGCGTAGCAGGATTCACTTTCAGCATAGAGACCGCGCTCTCGCAGCTCAACGTGCTGCTGCTCCTTCTCGTTGCTGTCATGACCCCGCTGGTGCTTGCGTACTCCATAGGCTTCATGGGCGTCCCGAGCGAGCAGGGCAGGTACTACTTCGAGATGTGCACGTTCGCGGCCTCGATGATGATATTCTCCATGTCTGCCGGGTTCCTGACCATGTTCGTCGGCTGGGAGCTCCTAGGAATAACCAGTTACCTCCTCATAGGCTTCTGGTACTGGAACGAGAAGGCGCCGGGCGCTGCCAGGAAGGCGGTGACGACCGTTCTCATCGGGGACGTGCTGATGCTCGCGGCGCTGGCTCTGATCTGGAACGCGTACGGCACCTTCAACTTCGCGTCAATACTCAATGCCGGCGCTTCCGCAACCGCAGGGCTCGCACTGGTCCTGATAGCGCTGGCTGTCTTCACCAAGTCCGCGCAGTTCCCGTTCCACGAATGGCTTCCGGACGCAATGGAAGGCCCAACCCCGGTGTCTGCCTTCCTGCATTCGTCCACGATGGTCAAGGCGGGGGTGTTCCTTCTTGCGGTGCTGCTTCCTCTGTTCGCGGAATACAGCATGCTGTGGGTTCTTGTTGCGGTTGGGGCAGTGAGCGCGCTCCTCGGCGCCTCGAACGCCCTTGCGGAGAGCAGGATAAAGCGCGTGCTCGCATATTCCACCATTGAGGACCTGGGCCTCATGACCGTCGCCTTGGGATTCGGCGCGCTCGCAGCGGCAATGCTGCTTTTCGCAGTCCAGACTTTCTACAAGGCGCTGCTCTTCATGTGCGCCGGCGCGATCATGCGCGCCAACGACAACGAGGAGAACATATACCAGCTCCGCAGCTTCGCGGCGAGCAAGCCTCTCCTCATCGCGGCGGTTATAGGCGCGGCCTCGATTGCCGGGATATTCCCGCTCGCCGGGTTCTTCGGCAAGGTGGGCGTCGAGGCCGCATCAAGGCAGAACTTGCTGGTGTATGGCATCCTGATGCTCGTGAGCCTCGCCAGCAGCCTCTACATATTCCGCTGGCTCTTCGTGCCGCTGAGGCCGGGGGCGCGCAGCGTGCTCAAGGGCAGCTACAACGCGCTGCCCAAGTCCATGCTCGCGCCGGTTTACATCCTTGCGGCCCTCGCCGTATCGTCCGCGCTCGCATATGCATACCTCCCCGCCTTCTTGGGCGGACGCCTCGGCGCCGATATCTTCGATGCGGTCCTTGAGAGCATACTGGTCCTTGCAGGCCTTGGCTGGGCGTACTTGCTTTACTCGGGCGCGCGCAGCGACGCGCTCGCGCTCCACAAGCGCCTGTACGCTGTCCTCCGCAACGGCAATGCCGTGAACGCCCTCTATTTCGGCGCCGCAAAGTCAGCGCTCGCAGTGTCCGCAGCCGTACGCGCTGCAGACTCCTCAGCTTACTCGTTCGTCCGCCGCACAGCCGGCGCGGTCTCGGGAATGGGCTCGCTGCTGCGCCTCCTCGTGAGCGGCAGGGCCGATGCGTACGCGACCGCCTTCGCGATAGGCGTCCTGGCGATCATCGTGCTGTTCATGGTGCTCCATTGATTCCGTTCGTAGCGATAATGCTTTCTCTCTCCGCCTTAGCGGCGCTTGTCACCGCGCTAGCGGGCAAGAAGCACAGCAAGCGCATTGCGGCATCCGCCTCTTTCCTCATCCTGGCGACCGTTTCGGCGATGCTCGCGCTCTCGCTGATTTCCGGCACGGCGTCCTTCGCGGAAAGCCACTCCTACATAGGCGCGCTCTCGATTTCCCTGGACTTCAGGGTGAACGCGGTGTCGCTGATGCTGCTCCTCATGTCGTCTGTCGTGCTTCTCGCCGCGTCGCTTTCGGGCAATCCCGGCAACGAACGCCCCAAGACCTCCAGCCTGCTCATAGAGCTGTTCCAGATATCTGCCATAGGGCTCTTTTCCTCTGCGAACCTGTTCCTATTCTTCGTGTTCTGGGACATCGGCATCGTTGCGATGTTCCTGATGATAAACGTGCTAGGCTCGTCCAACAGGGCGCACGCCTCGCTCAGCTTCCTCGTATACGAGATATTCGCGAGCGCGATGCTCCTGTTCGGGATCATGCTGATATATTTCCACACGCCGCTGCATTCGCTCGACATCCAGTACCTTGCAAGCAGCGCAGGCCAAATCCCGCCCGGAGCGCAGGCGCTGATATTCACGTCGCTTTTCCTCGCGTTCATGATAAACATGCCCATATTCCCGATGCACTTCTGGCTCCCGGACGCGCACACCGAGGCGTCGACCCAGGGCTCGATGCTGCTTTCCGGCATCTTCACAAAGTTTGGGGCGTTCGGCATGCTGCTGCTGTTCACCATGCTGCCCGTGCCGGCCAAGTACGCGGTGCCCATCGCCGCGCTAGCGTCGTTCTCCGCGATATACGCGGCGCTGGTACTCATGTCACAGCACGACATAAAGCGCATAATCGCCTATTCGACCATAGTCGAGCTCGGGGTGATAATGCTTGGGATAGCCGCGCAAAACAGCATGGCCAGCGCGGGCTCGGCGTTCCTCATGTTCTCCCACGGCCTTGTTGTCGCGCTGATGTTCCTGGCCGTGGGCTCTATGAAGCACATCTTCGGGGAGCGCGACATGCGCTTCCTGAAAGGCATCGTTGTGGACGCTCGCGTCACCACGTACGCGTTTATTGCCGGGACTCTGGCCACGATAGGGTTTCCGCTGACATCGGGCTTTGTGGGCGACCTCCTCATATTCATCGGCTCGGTGCAGGCGTTCGGGGCGTACGGCGCCGCAGCGCTGGCTTCGCTGCTGCTCACGGGGGCGTACCTGTACTTCGTCATAGAACGCGCCATGATGTCCACAAAAGGGCGCTCCTCGGCGGTCAACCTCATAGGCCGCGACCAGCACATCGGGTACGCGCTGCTGATCGCATTCATATTCTTATTCGGCACGCTCCCATTCATCCTGCTTACTCTGCTGAAGTGACCCAATGGATCCGACACTCGCGGCGCCGTACGCGCTCCTGGCGATCATTCCCGCGCTCGTAGCGATTTCGATGCTTGCCGTGCTCGCAAGGTCCAGGCGCACGGCCTTCGGCCTGAGCACCGCGTTGCTCGCCGTAGAGGCCACACTGGCATCGTATCTTCTCTACTCCGGTGCGGACGTCATGGCGTTCGGCACTTTCCACCTGTACGGCGCTTCCCTTCTGTTCGCCGCGCTGTTTCCCGTGCTGCTCCTGCTGGTGAACGTGCTTGCCTATGGGCACTCGGAAAGCTATGCCGAGAACCTGCTGATGCTGTGCCTGGTTCTTGCGGGTGCGCAGACAGTGTCCTTTGCAGGCACGTTGCTTGCGCTGCTTGTTGGCCTTGAGCTAATAATGGTGCCCGCGTGCTTCATGATGCTGCTTGACGGCAAGCACCGCGCGGAAGCCGCGGTCAAGTTCTTCGTGCTCGGCGCAGTCTCGGCGGGTGTCTTCTCGTTCGCGGTCGCGCTGGTGTTTCCGTACAATCCGCAGCTCAGCATCGCGGCGCTGGGCGCAAACGCAGGCATATCCGGCAGCTACCTTCCTTTGCTGTCTCTCCTGCTGTTCGTGGCCGCGCTAGGCTTCGAG
>CAYNNI010000021.1:0-17414 GCA_964398805.1 Microcaldota archaeon
CCTTTAGGTCGTGAATGAATTGCACTCTGCGATACAACAAATACTACTTCTTTTCTGTGGATATTCCGTTAATGGCAGGGCTCCGCAAAATTTCGCGGCGCCGCAACTGCCAGAAACGCGATTGTATGAATAGTGTAAACAATACAAGGAATATAAAACCACAGGCCGATGAAGTCGGACATCAGTACAACTTTCAGCACCTCGTTTTCGTGACGAAATATAGGTACAAGATGTTCAAGAACCCGAAGACGATAACCGCGATTCGCAATGCCTTTTACAACGTCGCGGAAAGGTACAAAATCTCAATAAAGGAGTTGTCATTCGGTGATGATTTCGCGCACGTGCATCTTGAGACTGGAATCCCAAATGCGATGTCAGTTGCAGACGCCGTACAACTGCTGAAAGGGTATTCTTCATATGCGGTCTTCAAGGAAATACCAAATCACCGACTGCGGTATCCGCAGGGGCGCTTTTGGAGCGCGGGATACAGTAATGGAAGTGTAGGTCCGCGCGGCGAGAAAACGGTACAGAACTACATCAGGAAGCATGATGTTTCTGGCCAACTGCAACTTGCGATGTGACCGGCAGTGATACCACGACCTTTAGGTCGTGGAGAAGGTCATTCCCGAAATCCCGTTCAGCTCGCCGGCATACGCGTTCGCGACTACGATGCGGTCTATGGGCTGCCTCTCCTGCGCCCTTCTCAGAAGGGGCACGCAGGCTTCGGCTGCGAGCTCCATGGCGCTTTCGTCCGTACGTTTTCCGAATCTGGCGAGTCCGATGTCAACTATGGCCGTCAAGAAACCACGCTCCTGAAGTTGCGCGGGTCGCTTAATTAAGCCAAATCATAGCACACGTTGATGGACGAATCGTGATAAGTCGGATGGCGATGCAATGCTGGGCGCTTCCTGCGCCGCGCCGTAAGGCCTCTGCTCATGGCGATGTCGTGCGCGATGCGCACCGCACCCTGCGCATGCCTTCCCGCTTGGCTTACGCCCTCAGCAATTGCCTGACCTGCTCTTCGGCTGCGGCGGTGTAGTTGCCGTCCTTCGCGTTCGTTATCGCTCTTCCGACAATGGCGTTCCAGTTTGCGCCGAGCGCCTCCTTCACCTGCGCGAAGGCTCCGCCCTGCGTCACCATGCCTGGCACGTACCATATCGGGTTTTCGACACCCTCCTCTTTCACTGCCTCTTTTACCTGCTTTATTATGTCCGGTTTTGTCCCGGGCACCACGAAGTTTCTTGCCCCTGCCCTCGCGGCTATCCTGTACATCTCGAACGCCGCGCTGTCCTGTATGAAGCCGCCCTCGCTGACGAGATATGCTGGATGCGTCATTATCCCGCCAACTATGACCTTCAGGCCGCTGTCCAATGCCCTGTAGATCCACGCGCGCTCTGTCTCCGGTCCGGACTGCGGGAACAGTATTATCGCGTCCGCGCCGCTTCTCTTCACCGCCCTGACGAAAGCGCTGCCTGTGTCTGGCACGTCGGTCGCGCCCTTCTGGTGGTCGTATATTATCGGTATGGTGGTGTGCTTCCTTGCTGTGTCCACAACCTGCTTCAGGCCGTACGTTATGGTCAGCGCGAATCCTATCTTGAGCGCGCCTACGCCTTCGACCTTGGCGGTGCCCGCAGCCAGCTTTTCGAACGCGCCAATGTCCTCCATGTCGCATGCAGGTATGACGCTCTTTTCAGCGGCCACTATCCTGCTGTCAACTTCAAGGCCGTCGACCGTAAGGCCGAATCTTGCGGTCTTGGTGCCGTAGACCCTGAGGTATGCCGCCATCCTCTCCGCGCCCCTCTTGCTTGCTGCGTCATCGGATGCGCTGAGCTGCCTGCGTATCTCGGTCGCGTCCAGCGCAGCGAAGACGGGTATGCCGGTAGATTCCGAAAACTCGTTGGTGGCGTTCTTGCCGTCTATGCCCACCTCCTGCCTGTCCGCGCCAATCACGAGCGCAACTATATTCGGCTTCTCCAGAAGGTCGTTGAGCTCCTCGATGGCGTCGTATTTCGTCTTCGCGGTGGCGAGTACGTCGTCGATAACTATTATCTCGCTCTCTGCCGTCGGGATTCTGCCGACTATCCTGCCCTTCGCGAGCTCGGCTTTCGGCAGGTTCGTGGCCTCGCCGTAGGTCTTCTCCATCTTCCGGGTGAAGAACCAGCCAGCCGCTATCCCGTAATCGAGGGCAAGCATCGACGCCACGACAGGCGCCAGGGACACGCCCTTCTCAGGTATGCCGTAGATGTCAATATTCTTCCAGCCCTTCTCCTTCGCTGCCGCAGCAATGGTGCCCGCATAAGCCTTTGCGAGCGCAGCTGTTGCAGAGCCGACATTGACGTCGCCAATGTTCAGGAAGTAGGGCGATTCTCTCTTGCTCTTCAGCGAAAAGTCGCCGGCAGTCTTCAGCGCGCCGGTATCGGCCAGCATCTTTATCAATTCTGCCTTCTGTCCGCTCGGCGTTTTCTTTTCTACAGTTTCCATCATCCCCCGCCTAGCATTATTTCAACTACCTATTTAGGGATTTGCTCAACGGCGCATGCCGAGCTAGTAGGGCAAGGAAGCGCTGTAGGCTATACCCTCTGCTTGGAATGGTTCTAGAGCGGGGTCACTGTGACGTTTACCTCCGGCACGCCCCGCGCAATGAGGTCTGCGGACATGGTGTAGCTGTCCGTGTCCTCGCCGAGCCTCAGGAGCGTGATGTCCTTCGACACCAGCGTCTTCGCCAGCTCTATGTCCGGCAGGAGGTCCCTCACATCGAGCGCCTGCAGGACGTACATGCCGCCGAGCTCCACGCCAAGCCTCTTCGCAACATCCGCATACCTGCCGTAGAACGGCTCTATCATCGCCACGACAGAGTGCGCATGCGATTTGAGCGGCAGAGCGGCAAAGTCGACGTACCTGTCGTTGAGCGCGACTCCCGTGCCCTTTATGTACCTCCTTATGGTGTCGAGCTGCACCCTGTGGTTCTCCACGTCGAGGTGGTCCACATCCGTGCCTGGCTTCTTGAACTGATTGACAAGCGATTCCTGCAGCGTCTTGCTGGGTTGCGCTTCGAGCCCGCCCTCGAGCACGCTCCGGGTGAACTTCATCGCGGCGCAGTCCTCGTGCCCGTAGAAGTTTACCGCCGCTATTCGGCCGCTTGCAAGCGCGGCCTTTATCGACCTCTCAAGGCTCCTGACGTTGCATCCGCCGTTGCTGAGCCTCATGCGCCTGACGTCGCCAGTGTTCCTGCTGTCGAGCAGCGCGTTGAGGCGCGGGTCCATGCAGCGCAGGTCCAACTCGTCCTTCAGGGTGGTGGTTTCCATGTTCTCGCCGTTAGATGAGCATCAAGACTTCCTTGCTAGAGATTGGCGCGGCGAAATATATATTTCATTCCCTTGCCCGCCCGGTGCCAGCCGCGGAGATGTGCGAGCTAGCTGTTGTCCCTTTTCACAGCGAGCTTCAGGAGCTCCACGTTCTTTGCCTCGTTCTTCCTTATCTCGTCCCACATCCTCGCGCATTGCGCGTGGCCGTCGCGCTTGGAGTCCTTTATGTAGTCGTCGAGGTTCCATAGGAACTGCAGCCTCTTCACCAGCTGCTTGTGCACGTTGTAGTAGCAGTCACCCGCAACCTGTTTCGCCATTTTCACCACGGCATAGGCTCGCTGGCAAGCTTATTATCTTTTGCGCGTGCCTCCGCCGGCTATGCCCAGCATGGCCCTTGCGTTGCCGAGCATGTCGTGGTCGTTGTTGAAGAACACGTGCGCGCTAGAGGGCTTCAGCTTCCTTATTCGGGCATATATCTCCAACAGCTCTCCCTTTGAGTAGTTGTACGAGTACCAGCTCCTCCTGCCGTGCATGCGCAGGTACACGCTGCGCGATGTCCTGACAACTGCCTGCGCGAACGGCGCGTCCACGCTCACGAGCGTTATCCCGAGCTTCCTGCACCTGCGGCACGTCCCCTCATTGAACCACTCCGCGTTCCTGGGCTCCAGCGCGAACTTGCCGGCCATGTTGAACCTGTCGAGGAACTTCTCCACATTGTCCAGGAGCGCCGGCGTGAGAAGCGGCGGCAGCTGGAAGAGGAAGTAAGCTATGCTGTCGTCGAGCGGCGCGAACAGCTTCATGAACTTCCTGAACGTGCCGTAGCAGTTCTTGCCTAGCTTGTACTGGTGCGTCACCAGCCTGTTGACCTTTATCGCCCACGAGAGCCTGCCCCCGACCGAAGCCCAGTGGCGCACCTGGTTGGGGAACGGGAACCTGTAGAAGCTCGCGTTGAGCTCTATCGCGTTGAGCCCGGACTCGCCCGCGTACCAGTCGAGGCCGCCTCCCGTGTTCCAGCCGTACATCCAGCCGGAGGTGCCCACGAACGCCTTCACGCAAGCAAGGCTCTGCGCACGCTTTTAACGCTTCTTTCACGCTTTCCGCAACCGCGACGACCCGCGGGCCCGCGCGGCCGGTCTGCCACGCAGCGTTTAAATACCAGAAGGGGCAGATACCTTACGGTAGCATGGGGGTGAGCTCGCACGGTGATGCCATAGCCGAGGGCAGGGCACAACGCCCCTGAAAAGAGAGTACGCGCTCATGGAGCGGCTCATGGCGCATCTCAAGCATCCTGATGCGGCGCTCAGCACCGACAACCACGCTGTGAAGCTGACGCTAAAAAGCGAAAAGCCCGCAGACGGATACGTGTACTGCTTCACGTGCGATGTAGGCGCCGGCTCGGACGGCGCCGGAATGCTCATGGCCGACGGCGGCGAAACCGCGGAGAAGGTAGAGGGGTTTCTCTCCGCTGCGATGGCCAGACACGGAATAACCTACAAGCGGCATGACCGCTTCTTCACGATAAACCTTGACGAGTTCGCGAGTATTGTGGAAAGCCGCAAAATGATCAGGGAATGATTTAGGAGACGCCATGGAAAAGAATGAGATAATCGTCGTTACCACGAACTACGTCCCGGGGATGCGGATAGAGCAGGTTCTCGGTCCGGCCTTCGGCCTGGTGGTGAGGAGCAGGGGCCTGGGCGGCAACATAGTCGCGAGCCTGCGCGCCATAGTCGGAGGCGAGATAAACGAGTACACGCGCATGCTGTCCGAGGCAAGGGAGCACGCGGTGGCGCGGCTGGTCGAGCACGCGAAGGCGATGGGCGCCAATGCGGTCGTGTCCATGAGCTTCGACTCCTCAGAGCTGGGCCAGAGCATGACCGAGGTGGTGGCGTACGGCACCGCTGTCGTCGCCGCGCACGAGAGCGGAAAGGCGGAGCCGGTGAGCCTCCAATAGCCACAGAAAGCCCTAAAAAGCCGAAGATTCCTAATATTACTGCGATTTTATGCTGCTCATAACGCCTAGTCGCACCTTTGCATCTTGATTCTTCGTGCGGCTGGCTCGTCGGCCCTGGCAGCATGGCGCTGCCTTCTCTCTTTTGTTGATTTGCGTTCCTGGGTTCAGCGTGCACAGCGCTGAGGTGCGAGCATGGACATGATAAAAGTTCAAGACGTCAAGAAGAGGTTCAAGGTCTACAGCGCTAGCGCAGGCAAGCCTTTTCTGAAGCGGCTCGTGCGCGAGAGCTACCTCAAGACCGTGCTGTCCGGAATAGGCTTCACTGTGAAGAGGGGCGAGATCGTCGCGCTGCTCGGAAAGAACGGCAGCGGAAAGTCCACGATGATAAAGATACTCACAGGAGTGCTCTATCCTGACGGCGGCAGCGTCATGGTCAACGGCATGAGGCCGTGGCAGGACAGGATACGCTACGCGCAGACGATAGGCGCGGTCTTCAGCCAGCACAGCAACCTCTACTACGACCTCCCGCCCATCGACACCTTCGAGTACATGCGGCATCTGTACCAGATACCCGAGGATGCGTACAAGAAGAGGCTCTCGCACCTGGTGCGCGTGCTCGAGCTCGAAGGCGTGTACACCCGCCAGACTCGCCTGCTGTCATTCGGCGAGCGCATGAAGTGCAACTTCGTCGCTGCGGTGCTGCACAACCCGGTCGTTGTATTCCTCGACGAGGCCACCGTAGGCATAGACCTCCCGTCCAGATTCGCGCTCAGGCGCGCGGTGATGGATATGCGCGACAAGCTCCACACGACGTTCGTCATAGCGACGCACATAGTCGACGACATAGAGGCGCTCGCAGAGCGCATAATATTCCTGGACCGCGGCAGGATCATATTCGACGGGCCGCGTAGCGGCTTCAACGAACTCATAGGGAACAAAAAGCACCTCGAGCTGTACTTCCGCAGCAAGGTCACTATCAAACCGGAAAGGTACGGCAAGGTGCTCGACAGGGACGTGGACTACCTCAAGCTCGAGATAGACGCGGACAGGGTGAAGAGCGCGCCGCTCACGCGCCTCGTAAACAGCAGCAGCGTAATCGACTACAACCTTTACGATCCGGAGCTTGGATACATACTCCAGAAGTTCTACGCCAGGCTCGAGAAGGAAGGTGATAAGCATGACCGGAAGCATTGACAAGTACGCCAGCCTGTTCTACGTGGACATGAAGAACGAGTTCACGTACAGGGGCGACGCGGTGGTGAACTTCGTGTTCAGCATAGCGTATCCGCTGATAATGCTGTTCGTGTGGTCCGCGGTGTACGTCGCCACGAACACCTCCAGCATAGGCAACTTCACGCTGCAGAACATGATCGTGTACTTCTTCGTGCTCAGCGTTCTCGGCGAGATCGCGTATCCCGAGGTCGCATGGCTGCTCGAGAGCGACATAAGGAACAGCAATATCGCCACCTACTTTGCAAGGCCGATCTCGTACATAGCGGGCATAGTCCTGAGCAGCGTTTCCACTGACGTGTTCTTCTCGCTGCTGCCCGGAATTCCGATAGTCGCGGCGTTGCTGCTGGTCTTCCACATAAGCGTCACGCTGCAGCTCGCGGCCGTGCTTGCTGTGGAGGTGCTTGCGTGCTTCATCATCGCCACGTTGATAGGGCTCATGGTCGGCGCGATGGCGGTGTACGTTACCAGAATAGCAGGAATACAGCGCTTCGTCTACTACGTCTCCGCATTGCTCGGCGGCGGCGTGATACCGCTGAGCCTGTTCCCCGCTCACACGGCCGCGATACTGTCGCTGCTGCCGTTCCAGTTCATCTTCTACGTTCCCGCGGCGACGCTCTCCGGCGCGCTCACCATCGGCGCCTCGATCGAGGCCCTGAAGCTTGCGCTGCTGTGGGTAGCCGCGCTGCTCGCTCTCGCATATGCTGTATGGTCGCGTGCGAAGTCGCACATAAACGCGGTCGGTGTTTGAGATGGTCAACGCTTTATTAAGGAACCTTGACGTGCTCGCGAGGTCGCAAATCTATGAATGGAAGTCCTTCCTTGCCTACAGGGCGCAGGCGCTGCTGGCCGTGTCGGAATCGCTGGTCAACATGGTGCTCAGCTTCGTGTTCATTTCCATTATATACGGCGTATCGCAGGGCATTGCCGGCTGGAGCTACTATCAGCTCCTCTCCCTTGTCGCGCTGATGGGTGCCGCATCGTCCGCGGTCTGGTACGTCATGCATCCGGACAGCATAATGGACACGCTGCGCAGCGGGTTCTTTGACACCTATCTCACGAAGCCCTACGGCCCGGTGTTCTACCTGCTCGCGCGCCAGGCGAACCCGTACAGCTTCTTCTACGGTGCGTGGTACCTGCTGCTGTTCGCATACGCAGCGTCGCACGCGCAGTTCTCGCTTTCCGCCGCGGTGCTGTTCGTCGTGCTCGTAGTGCTCGGCCTCGCTGCGCTGTGCGCAGTCGTGCTGTTCCTCGAGGTGGCATCGTACCGTCTCTTCACTCGCGCCCGCTGGCTCTCGCGGCTTCTTGACTTCGCCTCCAACGCAGGGCAGTACCCTCTCGGGATATTCGGCGGGATAGGCGTGTTCGCGCTTACCATACTGGTGCCCGTAGGCCTGGCAGCGTTCTATCCGGCAAGCGTTCTCTTCCATGGCTCCTCCGCGACCGGCGTCCTTCAGCTCGCCGCGCTCGACATCGTGATTGCTGCTGCGTTCTATGCCGCATCCCGCAGGCTCCTGAAGGGCTACACCAGCTCCATGGGCTGACGGAGCTGCCTCTCACGCTTGACGTAGCGCTTCGGCAAGGCATAAATTCTCTCGCTGACATCATACGCTGCGGGGGTGAAATGAATGCACACACATCAAGGAACTTGGAACCATCTCTGCCATTGCCTACGTTTGCGAGGCGTCCAGAGGCCTCGGGCTGCGAACTTCGCGCCGCGACCGTCGTAAAGAGCCCCTACGAGCAGGCGTTCAAAGAATGCCTTCTCGAGCTCGGAGTGAAATCCTATTACGAGCCCTTCAGGCTGTGGGTAGGGTCGCGCCAGACCATCACTTACACCCCGGACTTTGTCACCGAGCTTTCGATCGACGGCAGGCGGGTCATCATCGAGCCGCACCCGATGGGCGGCGGCGCATACTACCGCATGCACCGCGACCTGCACAAGTTCAGGGGGTTCGAGTCGAAATACCGTTGCGCCTACTACCTGGTGCTCGCATCGGACTTCAGCGAGGAAACGCTGCGCCGCAACACGGGAATGCCCCTGCGCGCATTCACCGACGAGTACTGGCAGATACCCCACATAATCCCCGGCGACTCCAACGGCCACAGCCCTGCAACTGTCAAGGAGATAGCGCTCGGCCACATGGAAGTTCTGCTTAGGAAGGCAAACTAGCCCTCGTCGCTGACAACACGCACGCCGTTCCTCTTCAGCAGCGCAGCCGTAACGCCGTCGCCGTCTATGAGGCGGTGCGAGAACGTGCCGTCGTAGGTCTTGCCGCATCCGCAGGAAGGGCTCCTCGCTTTAAGGATCGCCTCCCTCGCGCCCACGACCTTCGCGATGCGCAGAACTTCCTGCGCCCCCGCGACGAACCCGCCTGTCACGTCCCTGCCATCGGGCTCAACCACCTTCGCCTTGCCGTCCAGGACGTCCGCGCCTGCACCACCGCGGATCTCCGCGTTCGGTCTGGGTACTGCCTGCCCGCCAAGTATCTCCGGGCATACGGGGAGAAGGTCTCCCTTCCTGAACTCCTCAAGGAGCTTTAAGCTCAGCTTGTTTTCTCCCTTCCACGTGCAGTTCACTCCAACAAGGCAAGCGCTTACAAGTTTCGTACAATCATCCCAGAAGTTACGCGGCAAACTTCTCATAGACAAGCGTCACAACGTCGCCGTCCAGCAGCACGTGCTCGGCACCGACCTTCTGCGCCCTGAACTTGGCGCTTCTTCCTGTGACGTACGCATACCTGAGCTCCTTCGCTATCTTGGAGTGCAGGCCTTTCGCAAGGTCCATTATGGTCTGCCCCCTTCTCAGCACGAAGGGTTTCGACATGTCCGCCTCGCCATCCTTGGGTTTCAGGTATATCCTCATAATATCCAGATTCTCAAATATCCTCGTCCTGAGAGCCTCCAGATTGGTGCCCCTTGTGGCGCTTATCGGCACGACGGGCATCTTTATCCGGGGCTCCAGCTCGAGCCTCATCTGCTCCGCCTCCTGCGCGGTAATCAGGTCGGTCTTGTTCAGTGCCGCTATGCCTTTCACGTAGACTGCGCTGTCAACGAGCAGCTCTATCAGCTCGTCGACGCTGGCGTTGCTGTGGAATATTACCTTGCCGTTGTACGCGCCGATCTTGCGCATCACTGCGCGGACCTCCTCCAGGGATGGCACCTTGTGCCCGTTCGCCTCTACGGAGATGCCCCCCGACTCTTTTCGCTCTATCCTCACCACAGGCTTCTCCTTGTTCACCTTTACGTCAAGCAGCGAGAGCTCCTCAAGAAGCCTGTCTATCTGACCTGGAGCCGTGGCATCAACGATGAAGAGGAGCAGGTCCGCGACCCTTATCACGCTTGCGACCTGCGTGCCCGCGCCCTTTCCTATGTGCGCGCCCTCTATGAGTCCGGGCATATCCAGGATCTGTATGCGCGCGCCCCGGTACTCCATCATGCCCGGTATGACTCCGAGTGTGGTGAAGGCATAGCCTCTTACTTTCGACTCTGCGTTCGTAAGCCTGTTGATTAGCGACGATTTGCCTACGCTCGGGAAGCCCACAAGCACAACAGTTGCGTCGCCGGACTTCCTTACTGCGAATATCGCGCCGGTATTGCGCTTCTTCTCCGCGAGCGCCTTCCTCAAGCGAGCCATCTTGGAGCGGAGAAGGCCAACGTACCTGTTCGTCGCCTTGTTGTCCTTAGTCTTTGCGTACTCCTCCTGCAGGTCATTGAGTTCCTTCTGCAGGACTGCTTTGTCTTTCATAACCAGCATCACTTCGCGCGCTTCGTATAGCGAGCAGCCGTTGTTTTGTTCTTCTCAATCCGCGCATTTACCAGTTTCTTTATCAGCGAGATCGGAATGCCCTCGTCAAGCGGGAAACGGATCGCTGATTTGGTTGTCGTGTATCGGGACAGCTCCCTTTTGTGCTCCTCTATGATCGGCGGGCGCAGATAGAGCCCAATGTGCGTCTTCATGAGGGCGAACCACGCCACTCTGCCTTTGTCATAGCCTGGCATGCCGTAGCTTATGCCTTCCATCGCGTTTGGCGCAGTTTCTCTTATCGCCCTCCTGACCCGGTTCAGTTTGTCCTGCAGCTTTTTCGGCGCCCTTGCGATGTACGCGTCTACTTCTTTTGATGCCTTCCCCATAACTATTCCAGTCTCTTTATTATGTGGTAGCCGAACTGCGTCTTCACTATTCTGGATACCTGCCCCTTCTGGAGCGCGAATGCTGCTTTCTCGAACTCGCGGACCATCATCCCCCTGCCGAATACTCCGAGGTCTCCGCCGCGCTTGCCGGAGCCATCGAGCGAGCACTCCATCGCGAGCTTTGTGAAGCTCTCGCCCTTCGCGAGCCTGTCCAGCGCCTCCCTCGCCTTGGCCTCGCTGTTCACAAGTATGTGCGCGCACCTTATCTTGTCTGCCATGCTATCCATGACTAAACACAATTCTAAGGTTAATATACTTTACATTAATGTAAAGTAAACCCCTTAACTACACACATAAAGAGCCTTTGGAACCGTGCTTATTCCTCTGTGGAACCTCTGTTCATTGTACCAACTCCTGAACTCATTTATCTGTCCGTTTAACCATTGAGGAAACTTCTTCAGAAGGTTTGTAAACTCCTCCGCGACGTTCCTGATGGTCCTCTCAACTTTGCCTTTGTCTTGAGGGTAAAACAGGCGGGCGGGTATGCGCTGCATTGATGGCTCGCTTTCCGCTGCGCGGCTTCGCGCGAGATAAGGTATAAAGCCTTGACAAGGCATATCTGCAGGCATGGAAGGCGCGATAAGCGGGAGGCGCACGCAGAGCTTAACGTTCGCAGCTATCGCTCTGGGTGTCATGCTCATCACCGCAGCGGCGATATCGGGCACCACGATGTTCATAGCATTCTACAACGGCATAACCCAGATACACACGCTGAGCGACGTAAGAGTCAATGTCGTGCGCGTGCTTTTCAGCTTCTTCGCGCCCCTCGTCGGCGGCGCGGTCCTGATAATTGCGGGCAGGACCATAATGCAGTTCAGCGCACACGTAGAGCAGCGGCGCACGGCAAGGGTAAGCACAGAAAGGGTTAGGCGAGAGAAGGAGCATGTGATAGACACGATGCTCGGCAAGGACGAGAGATACATACTGGGCCTTGTGGGGGAGAAGGCGGACGGAGCCCTGCAATCGGACATGGTGCTGAAAAGCGGATTCTCGAAGGTAAAGACCCATAGGATTCTCAAAAAACTGGAAAACAAGGAGCTTGTCAGGAGGACGCGCTTCGGCATAACGAACAAGGTAATCGTCGTAAAGCATTAGAGCGAGGTCAAAACGGCGTCACCTAAACGTATTAATAGGTTGCTGTCTATAGTATCGCTGTTGGTAGAGACTCGAGGTAGCTAGCATGGTAAAATACATCATAGCAAAGCAGCTCGTCGGTAGGCGTGTTGTGACAAGCGACGGATTCGACCTTGGAAGGTTCGTCGATGCGGAGGTGAGCGAGGTCACGGGCAAGATAACCAATCTCATAGTGGAGCCGAACCCGGACAGCTCGATGGCGAACAAGATAAAGCAGGACGACAACCAGATAAAAGTGCCATACACCGCTCTGACGGCTGTAAACGACTTCATGGTCGTGGACAGGAAGTTCCTCTGATTGTATCGCGGGTATCGCGATGATACTTTGCGGCGGGGATGAGGCAGGTAGGGGCGCGGTCGTAGGCCCGCTCGTCATAAGCATCGTATCAGTCAAGAAAAGCAGCCTGCACTCTCTTTCTGAGATCGGTGTCAGGGACTCGAAGCTCCTCACCGCGAAGCGCAGGGAGGCGCTCTACGGCGCGATAGAGGGCATAGCGCACGAGATAAAGATCGACAGGGTCATGCCAGCTGAGATAAACGACGCCATGCGCAACCGCATATCCCTCAATGAGCTTGAGGCGGTGCACTTCGCCAGGCTGTTCGACAGCATGGAAGAGGGCATAAGCACGATATACCTGGACTCGCCGGACGTGATAGCCGAGAAGTTCGGCATAAGGTTCAACATGTCAGCAAAGAAGCCGACGAAGGTCGCGGGAATAAAGGCAGAGCACGCCGCGCAGGACGAAAGGCCGATAAAGATAATAGCGGAACACAAGGCGGACATAAAGTATCCTGTCGTCTCTGCGGCAAGCATAATCGCAAAGGTCGTGCGCGATAGGGAGATGAAAAGGATAGAGCGCTCGCTGCGCATGCGCATCGGCTCAGGATACCCCTCGGACCACTTCACGGTAGAGGCGATAAAGACGAACCTCAAGACAGGCGCGCTCAAAGGGCACCTGCGCGAGTACTGGTCGACCATGAGCAGGATAAAGCAGGCGCGGCTCTGGGACACGAGATAGCGCAATACTTATTCTTTACCGTCTAATGCCTAGTGGATCTGTGGCGCAACTTGGATAGCGCACCTGGCTTCGGACCGGGTGGTTGCGGGTTCAAATAAATTTCTTGAAAACGTTTAATCAAGAAGTTTTGAAAATCCCGCCAGATCCGTTCTTGAAAAGTATTAATTTGCTATCTGAGATTACGTAGCGTGGCGAGTTCATCACGGCAAGTTCGGCAGCTCGGAACATTACGTTACAAATCCCAGTCAGCGATGGAGTACCTCATGACCTACGGATGGGCGATCCTGATCATATCTGTTGTTCTCGCAGCTCTCTTCCAACTTGGAGTATTTAGTGGTGTTCTGTCTCCGCGGGCGCGGCCAGGACAGTGCCAGGTCGTAAGGTCCTACGGTCCTGGCAGCACAGCGTACATCAACCTTGGCGGAGTGTGCACCGGGCAGCTGCCGCAGTATGTCGGGAGTTTTAACGGGCAAAATGGCTATGTAAACGTGGGGAGCGGCCAGGGGCTATTTCCGAACGCATTCACGGTCATAGCGTGGATCAAATATGTGGGGGGAGGGCTCCCTTATTTCGTATAGCGGCGGCAGTTATCCTTGTATAAGCATACACTGGTATTCGAACCAGGCCATAATCTATATGTCGAGCGGCGACAGCACGAACTTCAGGTACTTTAGCAACAGCCCGGTAAATTTCCTTGATGGGGGCTGGCACTTCGTTGCGTTCGTAGTTCCTGGAAACGGGCAAACCGACATTGCAAATTCTGCAATGCACGCGGGTGGCGTGGCAGAATCTGGCGCCGCTTACCAGACCAGCGGTCCGCAGAGAGCAAAGGCAGGACCGGTATACATAGGTCTTGCAGATAGCGGCACTTCCTACTTCAACGGCCTTATCGCTAACGTCCAGGTCTACAATACCACGCTCTCGGCAAGCGAGGTGCAGGGCCTGTACGCAGAGGGTATTGGTGGTGCGCCAGCACTTCTCCAGAACCTGGTTGGTGGCCCCTCAACGGCGACGTCAAGGACTACAGCGGGAACGGCAACAATGGAGTGCCTACCAGCGTGACATACTCGCGCGGCCGGAGCAGCGGATACGCACGGAAGTGACATCGCATCATGCATGCATCGCCGTGTTTCTTGAGAAATGTTGAGGTATGTGCGTAGAGAAAAAGGCTTATAAATCCATTCCAACAGATACATACTTGCAGGGCAGAGAAGTCTGCTTCTCCCGCTAGGACTGCAATCTGCAGGAGGGCTTTCATGGAAAAGGAACAACTTGAGAAGTTGGGCGCATTCATCGGCGCGAACAAGGGCAAACGCAAATTCACGCAGAGCGTGGAGCTCGCGGTGAACTTCACGGACGTGGACTTCAGCAAGCAGGAGAACAGGCTCGATGTGGAGATACGCCTGCCGAACGGCACGGGCAAGTCCCGCGAAGTCATGGTGTTCGCGGACAGCAAAAGCATTTCGGACGCCACCGTCCAGACGGTCGGAGCGAAGGTGGTGAACAGCAGCGAACTCACAGGCATAGCAACCGACAAGGCGCGGATGGCAGAGCTTCTGAAGTATGAGCTGTTCGCGGAGCCCCGCATGATGCCGCAGATAGCAAAGGCTCTCGGGCCCTTCCTCGGACCCAGGAACAAGATGCCGAAGCCGCTTCTGGACACAGACGTCGCAAAAGTCATTAGTGAGAGCAGCCGGTCGATTGCGATAAAGAGCAAGGGCAAGTACCTCCCGACTGCGCACTGCGTCGTGGGCACGGAGAAGATGGGTGCGGCGGAGATAGCCGCGAACATAGACGAAGTGCTTGGCTCGCTTGCGAAGAAGGTCGGAAGGCCGCGCATCAAGTCGGTTTTCGTGAAGCTTACGATGAGCGCGCCGGTGAGGCTGGTTTGATGTTGACAAAAGCGCAGAAGAAGGAGTTCGTCCTTGAGACGCAGAAGGAGCTCGGGCAGTACAAGACTGTGGGGATAATACAGCTTGCCGGCATACCCGACAGGCTCCTGCAGTCCGTGAAGAACAAGCTCAAGGGCAGGGCCAGGCTCGTCCTGGGCAGGAAGACCCTGCTCACGAAGATACTCGAGGGCAGCTCCAACGCGAAGAAGCTCGCCGAGGCGCTCGACGGCACCTGCGCAATAATTCTCAGCAACGAGGACCCGTTCGAGCTGTTCGCGGGGTTCAAGTCGAACATGATAAGGCTTGCGGCGAAGCCGAAGCAGATAGCCACGGGCGACGTATCCGTGCAGGCAGGGGAGACCAGCCTGCAGCCCGGGCAGGCCGTGACCGAGCTCAAGCAGGCAGGAATTGACGTTCAGATACAGAAGGGCAAGGTGGTCATAGGCAAGGACAAGGTCGTGGTCAGGAAGGGCGAGGCGATTGCGCCAGCGATGGCGAAGGCGCTGCACACCCTCGGGATAGCGCCGTTCACCGCCGCCATAGAGCCGTTCGAGATGATTTCGCAGGGACTGCTGTTCAGGCGCGAAATCCTAAGCATAGACGCCTCCAGAACTTCCGCGAGCCTTGCGCGCAGCTTCAATGCCGCGGTTACGCTGTGCCTCGAGTGCGGCATCACCAACCAGTACACAATACGCACGCTCATATCCAAGGCTTTCAGCAGCGCGGTCGCTGTTGGCGTGAAGGCAGGCGTCTACGACAAGGGCATAACCGAGAGGCTGCTCGCGGACGCAGCTGCGCGCGCACTATCATTAAATAGCTTGAAGAGTCATGCTTAAAGGTGAAACAAATGGAGTATGTATATGCGGCATTGCTGCTCGAAGAGGCAGGCAAGAAGATAGAGGAGAAGACCATAATGGACGTGATCAAGGCTGCGGGCGTTGAGCCTGACGAGGCGCAGGCGAAGGCGCTCGTCGCATCGCTCAAGGGCGTGGACATTAAGGAAGTGATAAAGAACGCCCAGGCAGCGCCCGTCCAGTCGGCACCAGCCCAGGCATCCGCTGCTCCCGCAAAGGAAGAGAAGAAGGAAAACAAGGAGGAGCAGGCGAAGAAGGAGGAGGAAGCCGCGGGAGGTCTTGCTAGCCTGTTCGGCGGAGCATGATCGCCACAGCAACAAAGGAGTGGGAGCATGGACGTTTACGTCTACAAGTCGAGGTGCACGGGCTGCCAGCACTGCAAGGACGTGTGCCCCGTAGCGGTATTCGAGATGAAGTCCCGTGCCAGTACCGACGCCAACGCGGACTCCGCGCCGGAAGAGGCGAAGTGGAAGGGCGCTACCCTGCCCGAGGTCAAGAGCAAGTGGGAGAGCGTCCAGGACGGACACAAGCACTTCGCGGACGAGAACGACGGAACCAGCGGAGGGCTCTCGGTGGCGACGAACGGCCCCTCGTGCATACTGTGCCAGGCATGCCTGATAGAGTGCGAGGGCGAGTGCATCTACATAACCGACGACAGCGGCACGAAGTACACCTCGGTCTATAAGTGACTCCGGCAGTGCGCTTACTCCGGCATGCGCCTCTTCTGTATTCACGCTTAGCGGTCGCTACATGCTGACTTATGCGGACAAACCTTTCGAAGACAAAGAGAGCCTTGGCGCGCTCAACCCTTACGTCAGGGAATGGTTTTCCAGCAACTTCAAGGAGCTGACTCCGCCGCAGAAGTACTCGTTTGAGCTGATAAGCGAGGGCAAGAACATACTTCTCACCGCGCCGACAGGCAGCGGCAAGACGCTGTCGGCGTTCCTTTCGATAATAAGCAGGCTCTTCGACTACAGCCTCAAGGGCGAGCTCGGCGACGAGGTGCGGTGCATCTACGTCTCGCCCCTGAGGGCCCTGAACAACGACATATACAAGAACCTCGTCAAGCCTCTGGAGGAGATATACGCGCTCATCAAGAGCGCGAAGGGCGTGGACATACTGAAGGGCAACATAAGGCAGGTGACCATTGGGGTCAGGACAGGGGACACTCCGCAGCAGGAAAGGCACAGGCAGCTTGTCAAGCCGCCCAACATACTGGTCACGACGCCGGAGAGCCTTGCCATAATGATAAACTCCGAGAGGTTCGTCGAGAACCTGAGGAAGGCGGAGTTCATAATAATCGACGAGATACACGAGCTCGCGAACAACAAGCGCGGAGTGCATCTCTCGCTCTCGCTAGAGCGGCTGGCCGACCTTGCGGGCAGGAATTTCACAAGGATAGGGCTTGGTGCAACGCTGTATCCGCTGGAAACCGCCGCGGGCTTCCTTGTGGGCTTCGGAGACGATGGCAAGGAGCGCGACTGCTATATAATAGACGCCACCTGGGACAAGCGCATGGACTATATGACTATGTGTCCGGTGAGCGACATAGTCAACGCGAGCGACAAAAGGATAGACGAGTCGATATACAAGACTTTGAACGACATAATAAAGAAGAACAAGACCACGCTTATCTTCACCAACACGAGGAGCGGAACCGAGCGAGTGATCTACAACCTGATGCGCAGGTTCAAGTACGGCGAGGAAAACATAGCGGCCCACCACGGCTCGCTGTCCAGGGAACTTAGGCTCGGCGTTGAGGAGATGTTGAAGAAGGGCAAGCTCAAGTGCGTGGTATCATCAACAAGCCTCGAGCTGGGCATAGACATAGG
>CAYNNI010000022.1:0-8674 GCA_964398805.1 Microcaldota archaeon
ATCATCAAGCTTTGTGACATGCTCCCGCCCCTGAAGGGCGTGGGCTTCCCGCTCCAAAGAATACCTGATGGATTCCCGGACAGGCTTGCGTTCGGGAGTGCCCCTCCCATTCCACATCCGCACACGACCAATCCGGCTTTACGTTCACCGGCACATGCGGACATCCGTTTATACGAGGTTTCATGGAGCCTATCAGGTTTGTGGTTGATACTCCTATCAACATGAGAATTTATATCCTTTTTGTTGTCGTTATATGAAACCATATTCATCTCGCCCTCATCCAACCGCTAAAGCACGTGGGCTTTCTGCTCACGATTCTGTAATATCATTATCACGAGCTCGTGCCTTTATTAAGCAGCGAGTTGAGTTCGCTGCCATCGATGCGCAGCCTGTCCTTGGCCATTATCCTCTCGCGCAGCGCGTCCTTGCTCGGCTTGCCGCCGAGCTCCTTCCTCGCGCGCTCTACGAGCGCCTTCAGCGCGCCGCCTGTTATGCGCTGCAGCGAAAGCTCTTCGGTCAGCTTCGCCACTGGCTTGTCACGCTTGGACAGCGCCGCGAGCAGCTCGCCTACCGCCTGCTTGGCTATCCTCCCCTTCGCGTAAGAGTCGAAGAGCTCGAGCAGCCGGTCTTCGCTTATCGCATCGACCGCCACTCCCTGCCTGCGGAGCTCCGTGAACTTCTGCAGCAGCGTATTGGCGACGAAGTCCGGCTCGACCCCGCTTTTGTCAACCACGGTGTGGAAAAACTGCAGCCGCGGCGAGAGTACGAGCTGCTCCTCGAGCATGGCGTTCTTGATGAGAGCGTGCAGGCGCGCCCTCTCCTTGTCGAGGTCGGGCGAGAGGCTCTCCGCGAGCGCGAGCATCTCGCTGGTCACGGCTACAGGCCTTATATCGGTTTCCGGATACATGCGCGACCCGGTCGGGAGAGGCCTCAGGAAGCTCGTGGTGCAGCTCACGCTGTCGCGAACCGCGCGCGTCTCCTTGGGCACGCCCTGCATGGCGTAGCCCGCACGGTACGCCGCGAACTCCATGGCCTTCCTTGCGCTGGCGCCATCGCCTGCCACAAGCACGAACGCGTCGTTCGCGGCGATGCCCAGCTCCTTCTTCAGCGCGTTCATCTCGTCGCCGCCAATCTCGTACCTGCGCAGGTCCTCGTCGCTGTGTATTATGCCGTGGACGCCGGCCATCTTAGCGTAGTCGCTGATCTCCGTGCCCAGGCGCCTGTCCGGGTTTATTTCAAAGCCTAGCATGCCGTTGAAGCCGCGCAGCGCCAGCGCCAGCGCGATGCCCTTACGCTCTATCTGGTCCCATATCACCTTCGCGCGAGTGTTCGCGAAGAGGTGCGTGACGTCTACGGGCCTGCCCACTTTCGCCTTCGCCTTTATGAGCGCGTCCCTTATCTCGAGGAGCTTCTGCTGGCGCAGCACCTCGTTCTCTATGAACCTGTCCATGGCGTCGAGCTCCTGCATGCCCTTTATCTCCACGCGCGCCCCGCCCTTTATCGAGAGGTTGGTGTCCTGCCTTATCGAGCCTATTCCGCGCTGCGCCTTGCCGGTAAGGCGCAGCAGCGTCCCGAGATAGAGCGCAACAGCCTTTGCTGCCGCAGGACTCGGTATCGTCGGCGCGGTATCAATCTCTATGAGCGGTATGCCCAACCTGTTGGTGTCGTAGGCGATGCTCTCCGGATTTGCTGCTGCTATTCCGCTGGACTCCTCTTCAAGGAAGAGCGACGGCACCGCTACGCCTATGCCCTGCACGGTCACCTTGCCGTCAAGTGCGACCATGACCGTTCTTTGGAAGGCGCTGGGGTCGCTGCCGTCCACGACGTTCTTCCGCATCGGCTGCAGCTCGTCGACTATGCGCATGCGGAGCGCGTGCGCGAGCGAGAGCGCGATGCACAGCGCCTGCCTGTTGAGCTCGTGGGGCGGCTCCTCGTCTATGTCGACGAGGCACGTCTCGCCCGGAAAAACATTATAGAGGAAGCCTCGCTGCTTCTGCTCCTCGAACTGCGCGGAAACGTCGACGCTGCCGAGCTCGCCTGCGATTGCGCGCTGCCGGCGCATTATCACTGCGACGTGCGCCTTGTCCTGCTGCGCAGTGGAGCATGAGCAGAACAGCTTCTCGGGAGTGTCTATGCGCTGGTGCATCTCCAGCCCGCACATGAAGCCTATGCCCTTGTAGTAGCTCTCACTTTCCTGCATCGTTCCCACTCTGAGGCGCGCTCGGGGCGGCGCTCGCGTCCGAGGACATGATCTTGATTCCGATAAGGGTCAGCTTGTAGCCTATGCCTGCAAACAGTGCAAGGAACAGGACCGCGACGACGTCACCGCTGTAAAGGACGATGGGCACCTGCGCCATCAGCGAGCTCACGATCAGCCCGACTAGCGCCGAGGTCGAGATCTGCTCTGTCGTGTTCGGTGCCTGCGATTGGTGATAGGTGGCGTTCATCCTGCTGTTGATAGCCTGCAGCAGGCCCAAGTACAGGCCGTAGCCCAGGTACAGCGTCAAAAGCAGTATTGTCACGCCCACAAGGAGCAGCGCCATGCCCACGTCTTTGCTCATTTTCTCGCCTATATCAGGAAAGTGCCATACTCGCTCCTTGCGCTGATCTCGCCGACGAGGTTCTTGTTCAGCAGTTCCCTGGCCTTCGCCTTGTCGTAGTTTCCAAGCAGCCAGCCGAGCTTCACCAGGGCGACCTCGGGAAGCATGTCCTCGCAGTACACCGCGCCCGCGCTGCTCAGGACGCGGAGGTTGCGGTAGACGTTTGGATGCACCCTGCCGTACAGGCACTGCGAGGTCACGCCGACTATGACGCCCTTCTTTATCGCGCTTTCTATGCGCGGCGCGAACAGCAGCTCCTTGTGCACGCCAGAGGTGGATACGTGGCCAAGGCCGGTGCCCTCTATTATGAGGCCCTTGTAGCCTCTGTCAACGTAGAAGTCGATGATCCCGGGGTCTGCGTTCGGATAGCTCTTGACAAGCGCCACCTTGCCTTCGAAATCTGTGCGCGGCGCGAACTTTGCGCCGGCGGCGCTTATCCTGTTGTATTTGTTGGCGTACTCTATCCCGGACTTGCTGACATAAGCTATTGGCTTGTCGTTGATGGGCCTGAACGCGTCCCTCCTTGAGGTGTGCATCTTCCTCGCGCGCGTCCCCCTTATGAACTGGCACCTGTCGTCGGAGCTGCTCGCGTGCATGCACACTCCGACCTCTGCGATGTCGGACTGCGCGGCTATCCTCACCGCACAATCGAGGTTGACGAAGGCGTCGCTGGACCCGCGGTCGCTGCTCCTCTGCGCGCCAGTGATCACGACAGGGGCATTGATTCCGCCGAGCATGAAGCTGAGCGCGGCGGAGGTGTAGTGCATCGTGTCGGTGCCCATTGTTATGACTACGCCGCGCGAGCCCGATGAGATTGCCTGCGCCGCGGCTTTGGCCATCTGCTGCCACTCGATGTATGACAGGTCCTCGCTGGCTACGCTGAACGGATTCTTTATCTCTATGTTGGCCATGCCCTGCAGCTCCGGCACGACGTAGAGCAGCTCCTCGGGCTTCATCAGCATATAAACGCCGCCGGTCTTGTAGTCTATCTTGCTGCCGATGGTTCCGCCGGTGTATACCAGCGTCACCTTTGGCTTGTCTGCGCTCGCTTTCAGGGCCATCCTCGGGAATTCCGAGGGCGCGATGCCCCTGCCGATGCGCTCTACCGCCGTGTCCTTGGCCAGCCTTATGCCTATGTTGTATCCGCTGTCGAGCTTAAGTATGAGTGTGCCGGGGTCTGCGACGTCGGTGCTCGGCATGAGCTCGCATTCGCTTTCCATGCCGCGGGCCTTGACGCGTATCCTGTCGCCTACGCTTATGCCCTTCCTCTTGAAAAGTGCCAGGAGCTCTTCGGAGTACATGTGCCTACCCTAGCGTCGTGCCGTAGAGCACGTTCGCTGATGCGCCGGTTATGCGTACTTTGCAGCGCGATCCCAGCTCAAGAGCTGAATGCGCATCTTCCTTTCTTATAACTATCTGCCTGTAAGAGCGGTTCCTGCCGTTGAACGACCTGCGCGTCTCCTCCGTCAGGAGCGCATCGAAGTCCGCGTCGAGCAGCGAGCAGTTTGAATGGCGCTGCACAGCGCGCACCGCGCGCGTCATCTGCGCGCTCCGCTCGCTTACGAGCCCGTCCGCGAGCTGGCGCATCCTAGACGCGGGCGTGTTAGGCCTCGCGCTGAACTTGGATATGTTCGTGACCTCGGGCTTCGCTCGCCGTATCAGGTCGACGCTCCGGTCGAAATCGCTTTCCGTTTCGGAGGGAAACCCAACTATCATGTCGGTCTCGATCGCGATGCCGGGAATGGCCTTCCTCAGCGCGCTTACCTGCTGCTCGAAGCCTTCGGCGGAGTACCGCCTGCCCATCGCCTTGAGGACCGGGTCGCTTCCGGACTGCACTGGCAGGTGCACGAACTTGTAGAACTTGTCGCTCCTCATCGCGTCCGCGAATCCCTCGAGGCGCTCGCCGAGATGCTCCGGATTTATCATGCCCACGCGCACCATAAAGTCGCCGTCAAGCGCAGCTATGCTGCGCATCAGACTTGCGATGCTGCTCCCGGAGTCTTTGCCGTATGCGCCGGTGTCCTGCGCAGTCAGCTGTATCTCCTTTGCGCCGTTCGCGGCGCTGCATTTTATCGCGTCAAGAATGCGCGATTCCGAGAAGCTGTTCAGCGGGCCGCGCGCGATCCTTGTCTCGCAGAAGCTGCAGCTGCCGTTGCAGCCCTCGCTTATAGGAATCCTTGCGATGACGCCTCTGCCGGCGGTGAAGAAGCGCAGCCTGTCGAGCTTGGAGTAGCGCGAGTGCACGGTGCGCTTCCCTGAGAACGCGCTTTCCACAGCTTCCGCGATCATTGGTATGTTGCTCGGGGTAAGTATGCTTGCGTGAGGGGCGTACTTTTCCAGTAGGGCCCTGTTGGCGCCTGCCATACAGCCGGAGACCACGACCCTCTTTCCTGCCCGGTCCAGGTTGTTCAGCAGGTAAAGGATGCGCTGGGCGGTCTGCCTCTTGACAGTGCACGTGTTGATCACAGCGACGTCGGCCTCGTCAATGCTGCTTGCAATGCCTATGCCATGCTGCTTGAGAATGGATTCCATGATCGCGCCGTCCGCCTGGTTGAGCGTGCAGCCATAGGTTTTTATATGCGCTTGCATAATATCATTGCTTGATGGATGCGCAGCATTTGTTATCGATAATGCGGCGCAGAATTATAAACGTGTGAGATGCGTGACGGTTTTGTGCGAACGCTGCAAGCGCGAGATATTCCGGTACGAGATGTGCAACTATTGCGGCAGGAGGATAGGCGACGAATGCGTGAAGAGCTCTCAGAAGCCTGAGAAGGTGGTAAGGCTTGTCATATGCAAGGACTGCTGGAGCGACATGAAGAAGAGGACCGCGTTCAAGAACAGGAAGAGCGCAGTGGCGATGGAGAGCCCCGCAGAGAGGGCGCAATAGCTTAATAGCTTTATAGTCCTGAACAGGAATAGCTTGCCGTGGATCCTTATGGTGGAGATGCAGCGGGATGAGGAGCGCATTGTAAGGTACTGGAAGGACGAAGCCATCAACAGCAAGGTAAGGGAGAGGAACGCGCTGGGCAGGAAGTTCTATTTCCTTGACGGCCCGCCGTACGTGACCGGGGACCTGCACCCGGGCCAGATCTGGGTCAAGGCGCTGAAGGACATCTTCGTGCGATACAAGCGCTACCGCGGCTTCAACGTAGTGGACAGGGCTGGCTACGACGTGCACGGGCTGCCGATAGAGAGCAAGGTCGAGCGCGAGCTGAAGGTAGCGTCGAAGAAGGATATAGAGCAGAAGGTGGGCATCGAGAACTTCGTGAAGGCCTGCAAGAGCTATGTCGAGAGCTACATGGGCAGGTGGGAGCGCGACTATGAAAGGTTCGGGGTCTCGCTGGACTTCAGCAACCCATATCTGCCGTACGCGAAGGAGTACATCGAAACCGCATGGGGCATGTTCAAGGCCATCAGCGACAGGGGATTCCTCTACAAGGACAAGAAGACGCTCATCTACTGCCCGCACTGCGAGACCCCGCTGTCGCAGGGCAGCATAGAGGTGGAGTATTCCGACGAGGAGGACCCGTCGATATTCATAGCGTTCGAGATCGACGCGAAGAGGTCCAAGCCCAGGATAGGGCTGAGCGACAAGACGTACCTGCTGGTATGGACCACGACGCCGTGGACCATACCCTCCAATGTAGCAATAGCGGTAAACCCGAAGGCGATCTACGTAAGGGCGATGCTAGACGGCAAGAGCATGATCGTCGCGAAGGACAGGCTGGACAGGGTTGCCGATGCGCTAGACAAGAGCGCAATAGTGGACAGGGAGTTCTACGGCAGCGAGCTCGAAGGCATCTATTACGTGAGCCCGCTAGAAAGCAAGATCAGCAAGCAGAAAGAGCTCAGGCGCCACCACAAAATCGTATTTGCCGAGAGCCTGGTCTCGATGGGGGAGGGCACGGGGCTTGTCCACATCGCGCCGGGCAACGGCATAGAGGACTATGCGCTCGGAAGGAAGAACAAGCTGCCCATATTCTGCCCCGTAAAGCAGGACGCCACGTACAGCAGCGAGGCGGGGCCTTACGAAGGGTTGAAGGTGCCTGCAGAGGCCAACGAAGCGGTGATGCGCGACCTGGAAGCGCTCGGCGCGCTGCTGTCAAAGGGAACTGCGACGCACAGCTACCCTCACTGCTGGCGCTGCCACAGCAAGCTCATATTCCTCGCGACCGACCAGTGGTTCTTCAACATAGGCAGGCTGAAGAAGCGCCTCATAAGCGCAAATCTCAAGGTGAAGTGGCATCCTGATGAGGTGCAAGGATGGCAGCAGGTCATAATAGAGAACTCTCCGGACTGGTGCATATCCAGGCAGAGGTACTGGGGCATACCGATGCCGGTGTGGGTGTGCGACTCCTGCGGCGAGCGCGAGGTGATGGGCTCGATTGAAGAGATAAAGTCCCGAGCTGGACTCGCCGAAGACATACGCGAGCTGCACAGGCCTCACATAGACAGCGTTACATTCAAGTGCAAGAAGTGCAATAGCGAGATGCACCGCGTCAAGGACATACTCGACGTCTGGTTCGACTCGGGCATAGCTTTCAGGGCAAGCCTCACCGCGGAGCAGTTCCCGAAGCTGTTCCCGATCGACCTGATTGTAGAATACATTGAGCAGATACGCGGCTGGTTCCAGTACCTGATGAAATGCGGCATGATGGCGTACGGAAAGTGCCCGTACAAGGAAGTCATAGTCCAAGGCATACTGACGGGCAACGACGGCAGGAAGATGAGCAAGAGCTTCGGCAACTACAAGCCCCTGGAAGAGCTGCTGAAACTTGCATCTGCGGACGCTTTCAGGTTGTGGTGCATGATGCATCCGCAGATAATGAACCGCAATCTCAAAGAGGAGGAGATAAAGGAGGCTGAGAAGGCGGTAAGCGCGCTCCACAACATATCGAACCTGCTCATGGAATATGAAGGTGTCCTTGGATACGAGCCGAAACTGGCTGCGCCCAAAGGCGCAGAACCGGAGGATGCGTGGATCCTGTCCCGCGTGGAGAAGCTCAACGAAGCGGTAACGGAGGGCATGGACGGCTATGACGTGAGCAAGGCCGCGGCCTCGATAAACAGCTTCGTGATAGAGGACTTCAGCCGGATGTACCTCAAGCTAGCGAAGGCGCGCCTGCAATTGGGCAGCAAGAGGGAGTCGAAGAAAATAATCGACATCGCGAACTATGTGCTTTACAAGACGCTGGTCCTGGCGTCGCCGATAATGCCTTTCGTCACGGAGAGCGTTTTCCTTAGGCAATACCCGGGCAGCAAGAGCATATTCCTCAGCGACTGGCCCAAGCCTAGGCAGAGGCTGATCAATAAGGAGATTGAGGAGAAGGTGGAGGTGGCGACGGAGACGATAACCGCAATACTTAACAGCAGGGAGAAGAGTGGCATAACGCTGCGCATGCCGGTGCTGAGCGCCACCGTAGAGACTGGAGAGGACAGTGTCGTAACGGCGCTGCAGGAAACGGAAAACATGATAGAGGAATACGCCAACGTCAAGGAGCTCAGGATAGTCAGGGGCACGACCAGCAAGAAGGAGATAGTTCCGATCTTCCCGAAGCTGGGGCCGGAGTTCAAGGGCGATGCGCAGACGATAGCTGAGGAGCTGAAAGCGCAGGACGCTGACCGAGTCATGGCAGAGATATTCAAGAACGGCTATTACGGCCTGCACACGCAGGAGCGCGTGTTCAGCATAAAGCCGGAGCATTTCTCGATAGTGGAAAGGCCCATGTCAGAGAACGCGACAAAATTCAGGTATGGCGTTGTGAGCATAGACGCCACACAGACCGAGGAGCTCAGGAAGGAGTTCATCGCGAGGGAGCTCGTAAGGAGGATCCAGGCGATGCGCAAGGAGCTGAAGCTCACCAGGCTCAAGAAGGTGGCCGTGTACATCGCGGCAGTGGCGCCGCTGGCAGAGGCGATAAACAAGAGCAAGAAGCAGATATCGGAAGCGGTGCGGGCAGATTCCTTTGCGGTATCCAACTCGCTGCCCGAAATAAAAGACCTTCACAGCAAGGACTGGGAGGTCCTGGAAACGAAGGTCAGCATAGGCATAGAAGTGCTCAGCTGATGCC
>CAYNNI010000023.1:0-5026 GCA_964398805.1 Microcaldota archaeon
CCATTGTGACTACCTATTGATAACATTTATGTTATCATTAAGCATTTATGCCTTTCCAAATAGCAATGCCGTGCCTGCGAGGAAGCTCCCGCAGCGCCATGCGCTTACTGCTCTGGAAACGCTTTTAGCTCCCGCCCTTGCCGCTCTCCCCCGACCGCGAGCAGCAAGCTTAGCCCTCTTTTATCTTCCGTGCCACGTACTCTATGCCGTCGAGCGTGCCGAACTTTCTGAGCACTTTCCGCTCAACGTCAGCGATCTGGGGGAATCCGGTGACAACGGCATCGCCTATCTCGCGGCCTATGCCCTCGGCCATTATGTAAGGCGCGTGACCGTGTCCCGAGTAGCTCATCACCGTTGTCATAAAATTGCTTTTCTTTCAGGAGATAGATATGGCCTGACGCCGCCACGGCGATTGACGTATGCATCCGGGAAGGCCCCGGAAGCCGCAATGCACTTATTTATCTTTTTGGAGAGAATTACCTGCGATTAAATGAAAGGCACCGTGCTGGTAACCGGCGTGACCGGCTTCATCGGAAGCCACCTCGCGTTGAGGCTTGCAAACGACGGCTATGAGGTTTACGGCTTGACGAAGCCCTCGGTCAGCAAGGACATGAGGAGCCTGCAGGACTTCCTCAAGGACGTGACCGTGTTCACCTGCGACATATCCGATTACCACTCTGTCTACAACCTGCTGAAGAGCGTGGACATGGACACCGTCGTGCACCTGGCTGCGCTGAGCCCGGTGAGGGACTCGTTCGAGAAGCCGTTCTCGTACGCGCAGACAAACATAGTGGGAACGATGAACATAGCGCATTCGCTCCTGAACCTCCCCGATTTCGAGAAAAGGAGACTGGTCTACGCGTCCACCGCCGAGGTGTACGGCGCACAGAAAACCAGCCCTATAACCGAGGAGTCGCCGCTGAATCCTTCGAGCCCGTACGCGGTTACCAAGGCGTCCACAGACCTATACCTCAGGATGCTCGCGCGCGTTTACGGGATGGGCACCACGATAATGCGGTGCACGAACACGTACGGCAGGAAGCTCGACACATCGTTCTTCGTGGAGTACCTCGTAACAAGCATGCTGAAAGGGAACAAGATCTACATCGGGGCGCCAAATTCAGTCAGGGCCTACATGTATGTCGACGACCATGTGGACGCATACGTAAAGGCGATAGAGAAGCGCGACATCAAGGGCGAAGCCTTCAATTTCTGCGTGGAGCGCGGGATGTCCAACGGCGACGTTGCCCTGAAGATCGCGGATCTGATCGGTTACGACAGGAAGAACATAGAGCCCGGGAAGTATCCGCCCAACTACCCCGTAAGGCCCATCGAGTCAGACCAGCCGTTCATAGTGCTCGACAGCAGGAAGGCCAAGGAGGTGCTGGGTTGGTCGCCTGCGGTCAGCCTGGACGACGGCTTGAAGAAGACCATCGACTTCTGGAGGGAGAAGCTCAAGGCGTGAACTACCCCTCGAGCCACGCCTTCTCCGCGTCTTTTATGTCCTTTGGCGTGTTGATGCTCATCCAGCCTTCTGTGTCGGCTATCATGTAACCGAGAATCTCTCCCTTGCCTGCGAGCTTGGCGAAGACCGCGTCCTCTATGGAGCCCCTATCGGGTATGCGCTCGAGCAGCTTCCTGTTGAATATGTATATGCCGATGCTGACCGGCACCTCTGGTATCCTCCTGCCGTAGACGAACTCGCTTATCTTGCTGTTACCGTCGAACTTTAGCACGCTGAACCTGCAGTGGTACGGCGCGGCAGCCATCGTGACTATGGGCCTGCTCTTCTCGTGAGCCTCTATCATCCTGTGCAGGTTCATGTTCGTGAGCTCGTCGGAGTTCATCGCCACGAAGTCCTCGTCGGTGACGAAGCGCTGTATCGCAAGCCTGAATGCCTGCGCGGTTCCGCCATCCACGGTGTGCTCGCTGAAGTCGACCTCGAGCCCGAAATTGTCGTTCTTCTTCATGAATTCGAATATCTTCTCCTTCTTGTAGGCGACGCCGAGCACCAGGCGCTTTATGCCGTACTGCTTAAGCCAGCTTATGACCCAGTACAGGATGGGCTTGCCGTTCACTTCCACCAAGGTCTTCGGGCTGTTCCTTGTCAACGGGAACAGCCTGGAGCCCTCCCCACCGGCAATCACAACCGCGGTCCTGATCATAATACCACACGCATCATGTACGCTAACCCGAGTCTCTGATAATAATGGCGCCTAGCCTTTTAATACCTTTTTGTAAACGTCGACAATCTCCTCTACTGTCCTTTCCCAGGTGAAGGATCGCGAATACGCAAGGGCCCGCCGCCTAAGTTTTTCATCATAGCCCCTGCTGCCCAGGCCCCTGATAATCTTTGCCATGCTGCTCTCGTCTCCCGCTTCAAGGCAGTACCTTTTCACCTCCCTGGGGACCTTCCCGCGCTCGTAAACCAGCACCGGAAGCCCCCTTGCCTGCGCCTCCAGTACCGGCAGGCCGAAGCCCTCATACAGGCTGGGGAATATAAGCGCGTCGAAGCTGTCGTAAATCTTGACCCTGTCAGTTCTGGGCGCTATGTCCCTGAACTCGACGCTGTCCAGTCCGTTGCGGCGCTTGTAGTCCAGCATCTCGTCGTGCAGTACGCCCTTGCCGTATATCAGGAACTTGCACTTCCGCCTGTCCTGTTTCAGCATGTTGGCTATGCGCATTATCGACATCACGTTCTTGTGCACGGCCAATGCACCCATGTAACCAACAACGAAAGGCTTCTTTGATGTCCTTTGAGGCCTTAATTTTCTGGCCAGCAGCGCATGGTCAACGCCGAGCGGCACGACCATGTTCTCGCTGACGTTCCTGAACATGTCCAACGTCTCATCCCTGGTTTGCGCCGAGTCAAACATCACGAAATCAGAATACTTAAGGGCGCACCCTATGTTGAACCGCACTACGTGGTTGAACGCGCGCTGTATCAACCCTGAATGGAGCCCCTTGCGCATCCGTATCAGGTCGTGCACAGTCGTTACCACCTTCGCCTTAGATCCGAACAGCTTGAAGAGCGGCACTGCGTAGCCGATCTCGTGGTTTGTAACGTGCACAATGTCGAAATCCTTCCTGGCGCCGCCAAACACCCTCGGCACCAGCAGGAGGAACGCGGCAAGGAAGCCGAACACATCGTTGCTCTTGACCTTGTCCAATACGTATATGTGCGTCACGCTGTTTCTTCTACCGAGCAGCTTGGACACCTGGTACGCGTATTCGATTATGCCCGACGCGCTCCTCTTGTAAGGCTTTACAACATTCACAATTCCGATCTTCATAAAATCGTCCGCGCGCCCCGCCCGCGCCCGCAGGCCATGCCTGCCTCTTCAACTCGCCTTCCTGCTCTTATCATCCATAAAGCAAATACTTATATCCTTCCCTGGAGTTGATTAAAGGAAAAACGCGGAGCGCTAGGAAGGATACAATGCCCATAAAAGAGGATATACTTACGATACTCGGGGATCCGAAGCTGGCGATCGACAGGCTGTTCGACATGCACGAGAGGGCGCAAAGGTACGACCTGCTCAACGAGGTCTTCATAAAAAGGTGCTATGCGTGGCTGTACGAGAAGATAGACCGGCCGACTGTGCTGATAGACATAGGCGCCAACATAGGCGACACGCCCATCTATTTCTCCACGAATCCGAACATCAGGCGCATATTCGCGTACGAGCCCTATCCCTACCTATACAATCAGGCGAAGAGCAACACCAGGGGCATAGGCAACATAGAGCTGATCAATCGCGCAATCTCGGATAGGAACGAGAGGAAGCCGATATCCGCGGGCTACAAAGCAACGGCAAAGAGCAGATACGAGCCCGTAAGCGGCCGAGACGCGCGAACGATACTTTCGCAGACCATCGATGACGCGATAACAAGTGCAAGAAGGAAAGGGACAGGCGCGGTGGCAATAAAATGCGACTGCGAGGGCTGCGAAGCCACAATATTCGAGAAGGCGCGGCTGGGCGGCGTCTACGCAATGCAGATCGAATACCACGCCACGAGCATTCGGGACGCCCTGCTCGGGCAGTTGAAAGGCAGGTTCTCTACACAAGTGCGTAAATCTGACTACGACCCTAATGCGGGATTCGTCTTTGCATGGAGGTGAACGCGATCAGGCGCGGCCGGTGCAAAAGTATATGATATTTCCCTCAAGATACGATAATAAACTGCCGCTTCTGCATCTGCATGTTGCAGCAAAACGATGATGCAATGGATTCGCCCAACATAATATTCATAATGCTGGACACGCTGAGGGCGGACTATCTCGACGTCTACAAGGGCTGGATCCGGACAAAGACGATGAAGGCTATGGCTGAAAAAGGCACCGTCTACCTGAACGCGGTGGCGCCCGGGACATACACGCTGACAAGCCACGCCTCGATATTCCTTGGCAAGCGGGTACGGTCGATGAAGCAGTTCCTCGTCGACCCCATGAAGAAGAGGGACCTGGGCACGGATTACCTCCTCACCAAGTACGTCGAGAAGGGATCGCCAACGCTTGCACGGCGCCTGGGCGAGCTCGGCTACGACACTGTGATGTTCACGAACAACGTGCTCGTCTCGAACGTGACCGGGCTTGCGGACGGCTTCTCCCACGTCGAGGACATAGAGACCGCGGAGCAGAAAATGGAGGAGAAGAAGCACCTGCAGCTTGTGCTGAAGCTGATGACCGACACGCGCGTGAGGTCCCTGGTCACGCCTCTCATAAAGAGCCTGGCGAAGGTGTCCCCGAAAAGGGTCGTCGACATCGCCGCGATAAAGTTCATGAAAAGGTGGGGCGCCGAGGTCTCGAATTACGGCAACAAGCTGGACTCCGGCGCCAGGAGGACGAACAGGATAGTGAGCGATTACCTTGCAGGAGCGAGAACAAGCGGCAACTTCATATTCCTGAACTACGGCGAGGCGCACGAAGCGTATCCCACCAAGCTGGTTACCGACCGCTACATAGAGCAGAACCGCTGGCTCTACATAAGCGGCGTCGTCGACAAGAAAGACGCGGAGTTCATAA
>CAYNNI010000024.1:0-9016 GCA_964398805.1 Microcaldota archaeon
GGTCGCTCTCGCCCAAGTCCGCCACGTCTCTGCTTTCGATAATAATGCAGGAGAACAAGATGCTCCCGTTCTACGCGGAGCTCGTGGTCGGCGGCATCGACAACGGCGCCCCCGGCCTGTACACCATCGACCCCATCGGGGGCTACACAGAGGAGAGCAACTTCACTTCTACGGGCTCCGGCTCGCTCACTGCGTTGGGCTATCTCGAGGACATGTACAAGAAGGGCGTGTCCGTGAGGGACGGCGTCAAGGGCGTCGCAAGGGCGCTCACGATAGCGATGAGGCGCGACGCCGCGACAGGGGACAACATGATAATTGCGACGATAACGAAGTCAGGTTACACGGAGTACATGGGCAAGGATCTGGAAAAGGTACTTTCAAGCAAGTGACGTGAATACAGGCTTTTTGCTTGCACACTCTGGGAGGAGTGGCATAAATTAGGAGTGATTTTCTGCAGGATATGGAGGGAGAAGACAAAACAAAGGAGCAGTCCGAGATGCTTTTCGACAAGATACGCGAGATGCTGCCGGCCGGCGCTGGCTTCGTGAAAGCGGAGTTCGAGGGCCCTGACATCATCGTCTACCTCAAGAGCTCAAGGATAGTCTACGAGGACGAGGTAATAATACGGGGCATAGCCTCGTCTATCAAGAAGAAGCTCATCGTGAGGAGCGACAGCTCCGCGCTCATGCCGCCGGAGAAGGCGAAGGAGCTCATAGAGAGCACAGTGCCGAAGGAGGCCATCATAGCGAACATACGTTTCGTGCCCGAGTTCTCCGAGGTCTACATCGAGTCGCTCAAGCCCGGCCTTGTGATAGGCAAGGGCGGGGCCACGCTCAAGAGCATCGCGATGCAGACCGGGTGGTCGCCCAAGATACTGCGCACGCCCACGATGAGCAGCGAGACGATAACGAAGGTAAGGTCGCTGTTCTTCGGCGAGGCGGACTTCCGCAGGAAGTTCCTGCTCAACCTCGGCAAGAACATCAACCGGGCCCTCGGGAAGAGCGAGTGGTTCAAGGCCACGGCTCTTGGAGGCTACCGCGAGGTGGGCAGGAGCGCGCTCCTTCTCGGAACGCCGCATTCCAACGTCATAATAGACTGCGGCCTGGCGCCCGAGCCTGCCGTGCGCGGCGTGGAGGCGAACAGCGGCGACGCCAACAAGGCGTTCCCGTATCTTGACAGCGCGAACATAGCGATAAACGAGCTCGACGCCGTGATACTGACGCACGCGCACATGGACCACATAGGCTTCGTGCCCTACCTTTTCAAGTACGGCTACGACGGCCCGGTGTACTGCACTCCGCCCACGAAGGAGCTGGCTGCGCTGCTGCTCAACGATTACATCAAGCTGGTGCAGCGCAGCGGCGGGACGCCGCTGTACGGCGAGAAGGACATACGCAGCATGCTGCTCCACATGGTGACGCGCGACTACGGCGAGGTCACCAACATCACTGACGAACTCAAGCTCACCTACCACAACGCAGGCCACATCCTCGGCAGCGGGACCGTGCACCTACATGTCGGGGAGGGCATGTACAACATAGTGCACAGCGGGGACATGAAGTTCGGCTTCACGCGTCTGTACGACCCCGCGAACACGCGCTATCCGCGCGTCGACGCGCTGTTCCTGGAGAGCACTTACGGCGGCCAGGGCGACATATCCCCGCCCAGGGCGCTTGCGGAGCGGGAGCTGATGGAGATCATACGCGCGACCGTACAGAACAACGGCAAGGTGCTCATCCCGCTGTTCTCCGTGGGCAGGGCCCAGGAGATACAGCTTGTGCTGGAGAACTACATGACCATGCAGGAGCAATACAAGCTGGACGTTCCGGTCTATCTTGACGGCATGATCCTCGAGGCGAGCGCCATACACACCGCTTATCCGGAATACCTGAAGGAGAGCCTGCGCAACCGCATACTCAACAACCGCTCCCCGTTCGAGAGCGAGATATTCGAGATAATAAAGGGCGAGCGCAACGAGATAAACGAGCGCGGGCCCGCGGTGATACTCGCGAGCGGAGGCATGCTGAACGGCGGCGCGAGCACGGACTACTTCCGCATGCTCGCGGAGGACGCGCGCAACTCGCTCATATTTGTGGGCTACAACAGCGTCAACTCACTTGGCAGGCGCGTGCAGAACGGCATCAAGGAGGTTCCGCTTCCGGACGAGGACGGAAAGCTCATGCCCGTGAAGGTCAACATGAACATCAAGACCGTCGAGGGATTCTCCGGCCACAGCGACAGGCGCCAGCTGGTGAGCTTCGTGGAGAACCTGAGGCCGCGGCCACGCACGATCTTCACGATGCACGGCGAGGAGTCCAAGTGCGAGGACCTTGCAAGGACTCTTGGCAGGATAATGCACACCGAGGCGCGCGCCCCGATGAACCTCGACTCCATACGTCTAAAGTGATTCTTGTCTGCGTGATTCCACGCGCACCCGAACAACAGGAGTTTACTGGGGGCGTTTCAACCCCCCGCACAAGGGCCACATGGCTCAGATACTCGCTTGCATGAAGGAAGTGGACAAGCTGATTGTTGCAGTGGGCAGCGCGGAGCACAGCAACGAGAAGAGGAACCCATTCAGCGGCGCAGAACGCGTCAGGATGCTGCAGGAGTACCTGAAGGAAAAGGGGATACCTGCGCGAAAGGTGCGCGTCGTCGCGGTCAACGATGCCAGCTCCTATTCAGAAGCGATTTCCAACATGTTCAAGGCATGCGGCAACGTGGACGTCGTGTTCCTGAAGAAGAAGGACGCGCCCCTTGCCAGGATGGTCCGGGACAGGGTCTTGGTAAGGCAGCTTCCCTACATGGAGAGACTGGGAGGGATATCCTCAACTAAGATACGCAACGCGATAGCCCGCGGAAGGAAATGGGAGCACATGACCGGAAGGTCTGTTGCAAGGCTCATTGGCAGGAGCAGAGTCAGGCGCATAAAAGAGAGCTATAAATGATTTCAGAACCCGCCGAATATTCCGCGGCCCTTTCCGTCTTCAGAGTCCATGCCTGCGAACTTCCTGATGAGCTCTTTCTGCCTTTCTGAGAGGCGCTTCGGGATGTCTACGATTACGTTCACTATCTCGTCGCCGCTTCCGCTGCCCCTGAACCGCGGCATGCCCTCTCCCCTCAGCACCACCTTTGTGCCGTTCTGCGTGCCCTCCTCTATGCGTATCCTCTTATTTCCGTTGAGGAGCGTAGGCGCCAGCACAGCGCCGCCGAGCAGGGCAGTCGCAAGGGGCACGCGGACATCCACGCGGATGTCCCCGCCATCACGAACGAAGACCCTGTCCCTCTGCACCTCGACGTCGATGTAAAGGTCGCCAGCGCCGTCCTTCCCGTAATCGCCCATGCCCCGCAGCCTGAGCCGCGAGCCCGTATCAACGCCCTTCGGTATCGCGACCTCTATCTGGTCCTCGGCCTGCGTGACCGCTCTGCCGTTGCACTTCCTGCACGGCGCCTCGAACACCTTGCCCCTGCCGTTGCATTTCGGGCACATGCCTATGGTCTGGATCATGCCGAAGGGCGTGCGCTTCGTCTCCCTTAGCTGGCCGGTGCCGTTGCAGCGGTCGCACCTCTGCATGCCGGTGCCGGGCTCGTATCCCCTGCCGTTGCACCTGTCGCAGGGCTTCACATGCCTCACGTTCAGCGTCTTCTTCGCGCCCCGCGCGGATTCCGCAAGGGTCACGCTCATCCTCGCGAGTATGTCGTTGCCCACCTCCGCATTGCGCGCGGCATGTCCGAATCCGAACATGCTCGCGAAGTCATCATCAAATCCGAAGTTGAAGCCGAGGTCCCTGAACACGCGGTTGAAATCGAAGTCGCGGAAGATGTCCTCCGTGGTGAAGCGCTGGCCGAACTGCTCCGCGCCGAACATGTCATACTGCCTGCGCTTCTCGGGATCCCCGAGCACGGCGTACGCCTCGTTCACTTCCTTGAACGTCTCCTCCGCTCCAGGGCTCTTGTTCCTGTCCGGGTGCAGCTTCATCGCGAGGTCGCGGTACGCGCTCTTTATCGCGTCCCGGCTAGCGTCCTTCTTGACTCCCAGTATGTCGTAGTAGTCTTTCGCCATGTTATCGTGCACCCGGCAGGGCCGTCCTCACTTTACCTTGAAGTCCGCGTCGGTCGCGCCCTCGTCCGCGCCGCCAGCCTCGGGTCCTGACTGCCCCGCCTGGCCCGTGTCCGGGCCTGCGCCGCCCTGGCCCTTGTACATGCTCGCGCCTATCTCATCGAGCGCGGACTTGAGCTGCTCGCTCGAGCTCTTCATCGCATCGAGATCGTTCTTCGCTATCGCGTCCTCGACCTCTTTCTTCGCGTCGTTGACCCTGTCCACGATATCCTTGGACACCTTGTCCTTGTACTCCTCCAGGGTGCGCTCCGCGGTGTAGACCAGCGACTCCGCGCCGTTCCTTATCTCTATCTGCTCGCGCGTCTTCTTGTCTTCCTCCTCGTAGCGCTTCGCCTCGTCCATCTTCCTGTCTATCTCGTCGCGGCTCATCTTGTTCGGAGCGACTATGTCCATGCCCTGCGACTTGCCTGTGGCCTTGTCCTTCGCTGTGACGTGCAGTATTCCGTTGGAGTCTATGTCAAACGTGACCTCTATCTGGGGCACGCCCCTCCTTGCGGGAGGTATCCCCATCAGCGTGAAGCGGCCGAGCCCGATGTTGTCCTTGGCAAGAGGCCTCTCGCCCTGCACCACGTTTATGTCCACGCTCGTCTGCGAGTCGTCCGCCGTCGTGAAGATCTGCGAGTGCTTGACAGGTATGGTGGTGTTCCTCTCTATGATCTGCGTTGCGACTCCGCCAAGCGTCTCTATGCTCAGCGTGAGCGGTGTCACGTCAAGAAGCACTATGTCCTTCACCTCGCCGGTCAGGACGCCTGCCTGTATCGCCGCTCCGAGCGCGACGCACTCCATTGGGTCTACGCCGCGCTCGGCCTTCTTGCCGAGGAGCTGCTCCACGTACCGCTGCACTATCGGCATGCGCGTCGGGCCGCCAACGAGTATGATCTTGTCGAGCCGGTTCGGCTCTAGCTTAGCGTCCTTGAGCGCCTGCATGACCGGCTTCGCCGTGCGCTCCACTATCGGCACGACCAGGCTCTCGAGCTTCGCCCTTGTGAACTTGTACTCGAAGTTGACAGGCTTGCCGTCCTTGTCCTGCGAGAGGAACGGCAGGTTTATGTCAGTGGAAAGGACGTTCGAGAGCTCTATCTTAGCGCGCTCTCCGGCCTCCCTCAGGCGCTGAACGGCCTGGGGGCTCTTCGTCACGTCTATCCCGGCCTTGTCCTTGAACTCCCTCGACAGGAAGTCCACGATCGCGTTGTCCATGTCTGTGCCTCCAAGCTGCGTGTCGCCGCTTGTCGACTCCACCTCGAACACGCCCTTCCCGAAGTCCATGACAGTCACGTCGAGGGTGCCCCCGCCGAAGTCGTAGACGAGTATCTTCTCCTCCTTTTCCGACTTGTCCAGTCCGTACGCGAGCGATGCCGCGGTGGGCTCGTTGACAAGCCGCACGACCTCCAGCCCTGCGATCTCGCCCGCGTCCTTGGTCGCCTGCCTCTGGTTGTCGTTGAAATACGCAGGCACTGTTATGACTGCCTTCTTGACCTCCTCGCCCAGGAACGCCTCGGCGTCCTCCTTTATCTTCTGAAGCAGTATCGCGGACAGCTCCTGCGGTGCGTATTCCTTGCCCATTACCCTGTACTTGTAGTCCGTGCCCATCTTCCTCTTGAAGGCTGTGACCGTGCCCTCGGGGTTCGCGACCGCCTGCCTTCTTGCGGCCTCTCCTACGAGCCTGGTGCCGTCCTTCTGGAAAGCGACGTAGCTCGGGAAGGCCTTGCCATAAAGCGAGGTGCCCTCGCTACTGGGTATTATTGTTGGTCTGCCGCCCTCGAGCACTGCAGCTGCTGAGTTAGACGTCCCTAAATCTATTCCGATTATCTTCTCATTTGCCATTTATGTCACCAAACACGATCACTTCTCAACCTTGCCATCTTTCGCCACTATGACTGCCGCAGGCCTCAGCAATATGTCGCCGAACATGTAGCCCTTCTTCACGACCTCTAGTATGGTGCCGGGCCTCTTGTCGCTTTCCTTGACCATGATCGCCTCGTGCCTGTACGGGTCAACCGCCCCTTCCGCCGGTATTTCCCTGAGGCCCTCCCTGGTCAGCACGTCCTTGAAATTTGAGTAGACAAGCTCCATGCCCTTCGCGACTGCCTTGTCTCCCGAGCCGTTTGCCGCGATAAGCGCCAGCTCGAACTCGTCCAGTATGGGCAGCATCCTCTCGGCGAGCTCAGCCTTGCCAATGCCCTTCGCGCGATCCATCTCGTTCTTCATGCGCTTCTTGTAGTTGTCGAATTCGGCAGCGAGGCGAAGCATCTGCTCCTTCGGCTCATACTGCTCCTTCTCCTCTGCCTGCTGACCCTGCGCCCCTGCCTCTTCGGCACCCTTGTCTGCGTTGCCCTTTTTGTCTTCAGCCATAGTCCCCCTCAGTCTTACTTCCTCTTTTTTACCGTGCTCTTGGCGAGCATCATCCGGTCGAACTCCCTGGCAGTGTCGAGCATGCGGTGCAGCTCCCTGTCTATGTCGTACTCTATCTCCTCTATCGCCTTGGAGAGCTCCGATGCCCTCATGAAGTAGCGCCTTCCGCGCTTTACGAGCAGCCCGGCATCTATGAACCTGTTCAGGTGGTATATTACAGTGCTCCTGGTTAGCTCCGTGTCCAGCCTGAGTTCGGAGCTGGCAATGCCCTTGTTGTGGTATGCAGCTTCGGCGAAGTTCCTGAATATCTGCTCCTCTATGCTGTCGCCCTCCCGCGTCGCGAGCCCGAAGACCCTGCAGAACCACCTTATTATGGTCTCAGGGTCGTCGAGATCCGGCCTTTCGACGAACCTGATCTCTATGCGCTCCATTTTCCTGCCTGTTGGTGTATATTATGATGCATAATGTTTAAATATCTTTCCAAACATGGTAGTAAATACTGAGATGTCTAATAAATTTAGACATGCAGCAAGGTGATGGGGGATGGACAAGGACGACAAAAAGGAGAAGGGACAGGAAAAGGCGCGCCGCGCGCGCCGACTAGCGCCGTTCGGCCTCGGCTCAGACTGGGATCCTTTCAGGCGCCTGGCACCTTTCTTTGACGTAGGCATGGATCCTTTCAGGAACACTGCGCTCTCTTTCAGCAGGTACCCTTCCAGGCTATCCGAGTACATGAATGCAGGCCTCGCCATGCCGCGAGTTGACATCGCGGACAACGGCGACTCCTTCACGGTAAGCGCAGACATGCCTGGCGTGGACAAGAAGGACATAAAGCTGACCATAACCGATGAGAGCATAACCATACGCGCGAGCAGGGCCCAGGAAAGGGAGAGCACCGGCAAGAACTTCTACTCCAGGGAGCGCTCCGCAGTTGGCTACTTCCGCACGATAAGCATGCCCGCAGAGATAAGGCGCGACAGCGCAAAGGCGAAGTACGAGAACGGGACCCTGCGCATAGACGTGAAGAAGGCGAGGCCAGCAGCAAAGAGCAGGAACGTGGAAGTGGAATGAGCCCCGCTACGAGCGGAGATGGCCGCTCGCGCGACGCGAGGCCGGGCAGGCAGCGTTCCCTCGGCGTCCCCGCTCCTTCTATCACACCGCAGCAGCAGAGAACGCCGCAGCGCCAAGCCGATAACTCCGCTGCGGCTTCCGCTAGAGCCTATTGGACAACCGAACCCCCGGGGGTGGTGGCTACCATGAGGGCCCTGAACAACCGCTAGAGGTGGAGATCAAGCCGGAGTTCGCTTACGCGCAGCTACCAGAACCCCGCAGGGAGCTCAAGGAGTACGTGAGGGACAGGCTGGAGGGCATGGGCAAGGGCCAGATAGAGGAGCTACGGAGCTCCATCAAGGACTACTACCTCGGACGCTTCACTAGGCCCAAGACGGCCAAATACGGCTCCCTGAACAAGGGCTTCACCGAGCACCAGCTCCAAGCCTTCCTAATCTCCATACCCAACCCCAAGCACGCCCTCCTGTTCAAGGTTCAGGCGGAGCTCGGCCTGCGCATAGGCGAGGCGGTCAAGATCAATATAAAGGACATAGACTTTGAGAGCAGGGAGCTTACCATACGCACGGAGAAGGCCCGCCAGCTTGACAGCCTGATAATACCCGTGCCGCTGTTCAGGGAGCTCCTAGCGTTCATAAAGGCCAATTCCGGCCAGATAGAGCAGAATCAGGGCTACGTCTTCTTCAGGGAAGCCAAGTTCAGCACCCGCAAGGAGCCGTGGCTTGAGCTCAACTACATAAGGCACATGTTCAGGGAGTGCGTGGAGCAGGCGGGGCTGGACGAGGCCTATGATATGAGCGAGGAGCGCGGCGGCAGGACGCCGCGAAAGCTCCATTTGCTCACGACGCACAGCCTAGGGCACTATGCCATAACTAGGTTCGCTAGGAGCACCAACGGCAACGTGGTGCTCACCTCCCGCTTCGCACGGCACAGGGACATGAGCACCACGAGCAGATACATAAGCACGGACAAAAAGAGCTCTACGACGTGATAGATGCGCTAGCTGTGGGCGAGGTAGCGATGCTGAAGAAGCTGGTAAGATGAAGAGATGCAGGAGCTTGGAATAGAGCCCACTTTTGCAAACAAATAAGAAAGTTTCAAAGCAAGCTAATCTGTGGCAGGCTTCATATACATAAAGATAAGATGCAGAGAATGCGGTAAAAGGGTTATTGCAACCTGCCCAATTCCCGATAGACAAGAACCTTTAGGGGATTATGAAATACAGAAGCATAAGATAAAAGGATTCTTCTCGCCGATATGTAGGGCTTCTGGTCGAATGATACCACGAATCAGGGGGAGAAAAAGAAGAGTAGTAAAGAAGATAATAAGGATAGTAAGAAGGCGGCGTTAACAATGTGAGCGGGAAATCCCACATGCTTTAGCGGTGGGATGAAAGCTAGGGCGGAAACGGAAGATGAGTATGGGTGCATATAACGGCGAAAGAGATATATATTTTGTTGGAGGACAGGATAGCAA
>CAYNNI010000025.1:0-2112 GCA_964398805.1 Microcaldota archaeon
GTAGTATACGTTACTAACTATGGCGCCCCCAACGCAATAGTAATAGCCATTGTATGTTGCGCAGCTTGCAGCGTACGTTGTCAGGGGATACGAGGTTCCGGCAGACCACGGACCCACGCCCGTTGCGGAGAGCGGGGCGAAGTAGACATTGTTGTTTGTCGGGGCTCCGTCCATGCAGTAGATGTACGGCACGCTGGTCGAGGTCGTGGAGGTGGATGTGCTGGTCGTTGAGGTGGATGTGGTCTAGGTCGTTGAGGTGGATGTGGTAATCACAGTGGTCGTGGCCGCGAGCATCGGCGCCGAGACGTAAACGCACGGCGTCCCTGGCACGGACTGGCACGATCTCTGCGCTGTTATGTTGAGCAGGTAGGTGCCGGGCTGCGAGATCTGCTCGAGGTAGCCGCTGACGTTCGCAGGCGTGTACGCGGTGACGTAGCTCGCTCCGGCGCTGGTCCTAAGGACAAATATGATCTCGTGGCCCAGGCCGTTGGCCTGCGTTCCGACGAAGATGTTCTGAACGTTGGGAGGCACCTGTACGATTACGCTCAGCCTTGCGAGATAGCCCTGCGTGCCCACGGCAGTGGCGGCCGCGGCGAGCTTAGAGGCCGAAGCCTGCGCGATGCCTGCGGAGAGCGACGATGACGAGCTCGAGATCTGCAGGAACGCCAGCACGATGATGGGCACGAGAATGGTGAGGCCGAACGCGAGCGTTATGAGTAGCTCCAGGCTGGACTGCGCCCCGCCGTAGCCGTTGCGCTTCGAACTCATCAAGTCTCTGCCTCCCTGAGCAGGTTAACCTTCTTCATCGTCATCAGGTAGCCCTTCTCCTTGACAACCTGCGCCCTCAGCTTCTTGAGTAGCTCCCTGAAAGCGGCCTCGAACCTGTAGTCGTTGACGTGTATGCTCAGGGCGCCCTTCCTGCCGAGATAGAGCCTCACGTACATCTCATACGACTTCAGCTTTATGCCTTTCACGCGCAGGGTGAGGTAGTCGATGCTCATGCCGTGCAGCCTCTCCGTCTCGGCTATGAAGTTGTTAAGGGCCTCGCGAAGCTCGTCCTGGTACTGGTAGGTGTAGGCGTCAAGGCCTGAGATGTACACGCGCCGCTCCTGGATGCGCCTCCTTGCGACTATGCCTTCCAGCACGTCGAAGACCGTTATTATGCCTATGGGGGCGCCTTTCTTGGTCACGATTAGCGAGGATATGTTGCGCTCCACGAACTGGCGCATCGCGTCGGACACTCCGGCATCCTGCGATATCGATACGACGTTGGGCTCCATTACGCTGCTTACGGTGATGTTTGACGGCGTATAGCGCTTCGCCAGCAGGGGCATGCGCTCACCGGTTACTGCGAACTTCCGGGAAATGTCGTGGTTAGTGACAAGGCCCGCCAGCCTGCCGTTTGCCAGTACCGCAAGCCTCTTGACATTGTGCTGGCGCATCGCCGCGGCCGCCTCGGAGACGCTCGCGCTTGCGTCTATCGAAAGGACGGGGGTGCTCATCACCTCTCTCACCCTCATGCTCTCGAGCACCTTGAGCGAGAGCAGCATCTTCAGGAACGTCTTGCGCTCGAGGACGCCGCCCACCTTATCGCCGTAGAGGAAGGGAAGGGCCTTGCGCCTCGAGTTGTAGAAGTAGTACACCACGTCGTCTATCGGCGTGCTGCCGGTTATCCTCGGCGCCTGGACTGCGTATTTCGCTATCTGCTCGTTCTTGTCGAGCACAAGGCCGCGCTCCGCGCGGTACATCGCCCTCGAATCAACGATGCCGTAATAGGCACCGCCCTTGTTTATTATTACGGCCTCGTGCCGCGTGAGCGCGGGAGCCACCTTCACTGCCGGGGTGCTGCTGTCGAAATACTCGGTTTTCGTTATCAGCCTGCTTGGTATGCTTATTCTGTTGTCCATTGAGCCGCAAGCATATGAAAGGGAAAATATAAATAAATAGGTTCCTGACATTCACATAGGTTCCTGACATTCACATAGGTTCCTGACATTCACATAGGTTCCTGACATTCACATGTTCCTCACCGACAGATTCTCCCTAATCATTTCACCACCACGGTTACCCCAAAGATATCCGGCCAGATGCGCAAGAACGCAGGAATAGGCG
>CAYNNI010000026.1:0-8610 GCA_964398805.1 Microcaldota archaeon
GGTTTGGTGCCTTGTTGCAACCGAGGACCGGCCCCGCCTCCTGGTCCCAACATATGCCGCTAGTTTTTCATCCGTGAGTCTCTCTATCTGCTTTATCACAGATGCGGCGACATGTTTCGCGAATTTCTTCGTGCGGCCATATTGTTGCACGGCAACCCGCGCAACTGCACATATACCTCTCGTATTTTATCTATTTGGTTCTCTATTTTCATGTTCTTGCCTGGACGCAGGAATTTACAGACGAAGAGAAAAGAGAGCCTGCGTTCGGGTTCATGTTCGATAAGAAGGCCTAAAATTTGCCAGGTTCCTAAGGCGTTAAACAAGGCGCAACGGTCTTAAACCCTCGCACCATAAATTGCATATGGGCACGGCAGCTATTCTAGTTTTCAATTTCGGGGGCCAGTACTGCCATCTGATAGGTCGGCGGGTAAGGGACAGCGGCGTGTACTCTGAGATTGCGCCCTCGGATCTCTCCCTGGAGCAGCTCAATTCGCTGTCAGGCAGGCTGGACATCAAAGGCATAATACTCTCGGGAGGCCCCGCGAGCACGTACGAGGAGAACGCGCCGCAGCTCGATGCCAGCATCGTGCAGAGCGGAATACCGATCCTTGGCATATGCTACGGCCATCAGCTCCTGGCGCGCTTTTTCGGCGGCAACGTCATCAGGTCAGAAAGGAAGGAGTACGGCAAGTCCCATGTGCGCATAATCAGGCCTGAAGGCGTGCTTGATGGGCTTTCCAGGAGGGAAACCGTCTGGATGAGCCACGGCGATACTGTGCTCAGCCTGCCGGAAGGCATGGAGGTGCTCGCCCACACGGACAGCTGCTCCGTTGCAGCATTCAGGCACAAGGCGAAGCCGATATTCGGCGTGCAGTGGCATCCGGAGGTGGCGCACACGAGGAACGGCGAGCGCATGCTGGGCAATTTCGTGTTCGGCATATGCAAAGCCGAGCGCAGCTGGGATGTGAAAAAGAACATAGAAAGGTACGTGGAAGGCATAAAAGAGGCGACCAAAGGAGGCAGCGCGATAATGGCTCTGAGCGGCGGCATCGACTCCTGCACCGCCGCGGCACTCTGCGCGAAGGCCATGGGCAGCAGGCTCACCGCGGTCTTCGTGGACAACGGCCTGATGCGGGAGAACGAGACGGAGGAGATAAGGGAAGCCGCAAAGAGGCTCGGGATGAGGCTTGTAGTCGTCGACGCTGCTGGCGCGTTCATGAGCGCGCTCAATGGCGTCTCCGACCCCGAGGAGAAAAGGAAGGTGATAGGCAGGGAGTTCGTGCGCACATTCGAGCGCGCGGCGCGCAGCATAGGCGCGGATTACCTTGTTCAGGGCACCATATACCCCGATCGCATAGAGTCCGGACGCTCGGAGGGCTCCGACATCATCAAGACCCACCACAACGTCGGAGGACTCCCGCCGGACATCAAGTTCAAGGGCGTAGTCGAGCCGCTAAGGGATCTGTACAAGGACGAGGTCAGGAAGCTTGCGCCGGAGCTGGGCATACCGGGCGATATCGTGCGGCGCCAGCCTTTCCCGGGCCCAGGGCTCGCGGTCAGGATAGTGGGTGCAATCAGCGCAGAAAAGCTTCAACTGCTGCGCAAGGCCGATGCCATCGTCGCCGAAGAGGTCGACAGGTCGCGCATGAAGGATAAGCTCTGGCAGTACTTCGCGGTTCTCACCAACGCAAGGAGCACAGGAGTCAAGGGCGACGCGCGGGCATACGGGAGCGTGATAGCGATAAGGGCGGTGGAAAGCAGCGAGGCTATGACCGCGAATTTCGCAAGGATGCCCTACAGCCTCCTGGAGAGGATATCCGCCAGGCTAACAGGCGAGATACCCGAGGTGGTGCGCGTAGTGTACGACATAACCGACAAGCCGCCTGCAACGATAGAATGGGAGTAAGGCAGGTACCTGCATCCAAAATTCCAATCCCAAACTTTATAAATATCGAAAGCACATAGCGCACATGGAAAAGATAGGCCACAGGCTCGCCAATCCGATACGTGTCTATGCCTTCGAGGAGCTTCTCCTTCTTCCAGGTTTTGCGCAGACCAGCCCGAAGGATATAGACCTGGGCTTCGAGCTCGCCGGCCTGCGGCTCGGCATGCCGTTCATATCGTCGCCGATGGACACTGTCACGGAATCCGAAATGGCGACGGCGCTGGCGCTGAACGGCTGTCTAGGCGTCCTGCACAGGAACTGCAGCGTCAACGAGGCGGTGCAGATGGCCGAGAAGGTGAAGGCGTTCGAGCCTGGCTCAGGTTCGGGAGCAAGCGCCCTGAAAGATGCCGATGGCAGGCTTGCTGTGGGCGCAGCCATCTCCCCGCTGGACATGGAGCGCGCAACCGCGCTCGCAGACAAGGTCGACCTGCTCTTCAGCGATGTCGCAAGCTTCCACAACAAGAAGGTGATGGACGGGTCGAAGCGGGTCATGAAGGAAACCGGCAAGAAGCTCGTGATAGGCAACATGGGCACGAAGGAGGGCGTGCTCCACGTCGTGAGCGAGCTCGGGGCCGAGAACATCGCGGCAGTCAAGGTTGGGATGGGCGGCGGCTCCATATGCATAACCACCGACGTCACAGGCGTAGGGTCGCCGTGCACCTTCGCCGTGGAGCAGGCCGCAGACGCGTTGAACGAGCTGGGCCTGCTGGACAGGATACCGATAATAGCGGATGGCGGGATACGCCACGCAAAGGACATCGCCATCTGCATGGGCCTTGGCGCCTCCCTTGCCATGCTCGGCAACCTGTTTGCAAGATGCGAGGAAAGTCCGGGCGAGCGCGTCGAGAGGGACGGGAAGCCTCACAAGGTCTACTGGGGCATGGGCAGCGAGGAGGCACGGGCTAAGAGGCTGGCTCTCGACAGGTACCAGGACTACGGAGAGGGCAAGAACATAGCGGAAGGCATCAAGACCTACGTCCCCATCGAGGGCAGGGTGTCCGATGTCGCGGACAGGCTCGCCTCGGAGCTGCGCGTCTCCATGGGCTATGTCGGCGCGAAGGACATAAGGGAGATGAGGGACAAGGCGCGCATAGTCCTGAGGTCCGCAAAAGAACCGGAAATCGCGCAGAAGTGAGCTCACGACGACGTGCGAAGTGCCCCGCAAGCCATAAATATCATCCGAAACAGAGTGCTTTCGGGGATGGCATGACTACCACAAGCATGGGGCGCGCGGGCACTGCGAGGCCTGCCAGGATAAGGGATATAGCGCTGCAGTTGGCCGATGGCCGGGTTTTACCGCAGCAAAGAACGCGGCGGAGATGCGCCTGACCGAAGAGGAACAGGCTCCGCTGAGGCAGAAGGCCATAAAGGGCATAAAAGACCTGGATAAGCTCAACTATCTGGTCTGCATGGTGCAGGTGAAGGAAGAGTTCGGGCTTGCCGACAAGGATCTCGATTTTCTGAGGCGCGAGCCGTACAAGAGCAAGGTGCAGCATGTGGTCCAGGGCGTCATATCCCGCGGCCACGGCTCGCTCGCGAGATAGTCTCGGGCCTTCACATAGAAGACGTGATCGCGGAGAAGATGCAGTTCCAGAGCATGATGCGGATATGACTACTCCTTGATTTTCTGGAACAGGTAGCCGCCTTTCTTCACGCTGCCCTCGAACTTCCGGAATCTGCAGTCCTCGATGCCGCCCAGCCCGACCCCGAGCTGCGCGTTTATCTTTTCCGAGGTCTCCGGCATGAAGGGATAGAGGAGCAGCGCGATGATCCTGCACGACTCGAGCAGATTGTAGAGCGCCTCGCCGAGCTCTGCCCCCTGAAGCTTCCAAGCCTCGCGCTGGTTGACATACCTGTTCGCAGCCCTTACGAAAGCCCAGATCTCATCCAGCGCATTGCACAGGTCAAGGCCCTCGATACGCCTTTTTATGCTCTCAAGGTTGAGCGCGCTCTCGAGCTCCGGCTTGCCCTCTATGCTTCCGCCGTACCTCTCTGCAAGGGTGAGCACGCGGTATACCAGGTTTCCAAGATCCGCGACCAGCTCGCCGTTTATCCTCGCGACCAGTGCCGCCTCGGAGAAGTTGCCATCCTCGCCGAACGGCATCTCCCTGAGCAGGAAATACCGCAGCGCGTCGGCCGAGTATTTCTTCGCGATGCCGAGGGGGTCCACCGCATTTCCCAGCGACTTCGACATCTTCCTGCCGTCCACTGTCCACCAGCCATGCGAGAACACCTTGCGCGGCGGCTCCACGCCAGCCGCGAAGAGCAGCGCGGGCCATATGACCGCGTGGAACCAGCTGATGTCCTTTCCGACAAGGTGGACGTCGGCGGGCCAGAATTCGCCGGAGACGCCGCCAGGCCAGCCCAGCGCGCTCAGGTAGTTTACTAACGCGTCTACCCACACGTATATCGTGTGCTTCTGTTCGTAGGGGAACGGTATGCCCCAGGCGACGTTCGGCCTGCTTATGCTTATGTCCTTCAGGCCCTCCTTGACGCGGTTGATCATCTCCGACGCGCGGAATTCCGGAGATAGGAATTGCGGGTTCTTCTCGTACAGCTCCAGCAGCCTGTCCTGGAACTTGCTGAGCCTGAAGAAGTACGCCTCCTCCTTGAGCCTTGCGACCTCGCGCCCGCATTCCGGGCACCTGCCCTCCTTAAGCTGGAGCTCGGTCCAGAAGGTCTCCTCATGGACGCAGTACCAGCCCTCGTACGTGCCCTTGTAGATATGGCCGTTGTCGTAAACCTTCCGGATGAACTCGGTCACTGCCTTGACGTGCCGCTCTTCCGTGGTGCGTATGAAGTCGTCATAGGAGATGTCCAGGCTCTTCCATGCGGCTTTGTACTCGTCCGCGATCCTGTCCACGAACTCCTTCGGGCTCTCCCCTGCGTTCGCCGCGGCCTTCGCCACCTTCTCGCCGTGCTCGTCCGTGCCGGTGAGGAAGAGCACGTCGTCGCCCCCCAGCCTGTGCCAGCGCGCGATCGCGTCGGCAGCCACGCTCGTATACGCATGGCCAAGGTGCGGCCTGTCGTTGACGTAGAAAATCGGCGTGGTTATGTAGAATCTTCCCATGCTGCCTGCCCGTGCCCAATAGCGGAAGTCGTCGCTCCCGAATAGAAGGTTTATGAATCTTGAGAGCGCTAGCTTATAATAAGTAGGGGGTAGAATGGACACTCAGCTCGAGTCTATAAAGTCGCGCTTCGACGAGTTCTTCGACGCCTACTACAAGGAAGCCATATCAGACATAATCGTGGCCTTCCCGGACAAGCGCAGCCTACTCATCGACTCGAAGCTGCTGAGCAGGTACGACCCCGAGCTCGCGAACGAGCTCGTGGAGCGGCCGGACAACGTCCTAGAAGCGGCGAACGAGGCGCTGAAGCAGCGCCTGAAGGACTCCAAGCGCCCGCAGGACTCCGGCAAGGAGGGCGCGGAGCCGCACGCGAGGTTCTTCGGCCAGACGGTAAACATGCCGATGGTCCAGGACGTGGGCTCGCAGTTCATAGGCAAGCTCATACTCCTCGACGGCCTGATAATCAAGCGCTCGGAGATCAACCCCAAGGTCCACATCGGCGTTTACAGGTGCACGTACTGCGGCGCGACGTACAGGCTCCGCACCGACCGCGACGAGGTGCCCGAGCTGTGCCCTCAGTGCAAGAGGAAGTCTCTGCGCCAGGACTCCGAGGCGTCGGAGTTCACTGACCTGCAGAAGATAGCCGTGCAGGATCCGCTGGAGAAGCTGCGGGGGAGCGCGCCGACGTGGCAGCTCGAGGTCTGGATGGAGGACGACATGGTCAACACCGTGCTTCCCGGCGACAGGATCGATCTCACGGGCATACTCCGCATAAGGCCGAGGCGCAACGTTCGCGGCAAGCTGGAGAAGAACCTTTACACCATGTTCCTCGACGCGGTGTCGATAGTGCCTAAGCAGAAGGAGTTCACGGACATACCGATAAGCGACGCGGAGGAGCGGGAGATAAGGGAGCTCGCCAAGAGCCCGGACATATTCGAGAACATAGCGAGGTCCATAGTTCCCTCCATCTTCGGCCACGACGAGATAAAGCAGGCGATAGTGCTGCAGCTGTTCGGCGGAACCCCGGGCAAGACGCTCGTCGACGGCGGCGCGATAAGGAGCGACATGCACATACTGCTCATAGGCGACCCTGGCAGCGCGAAGACGCGCATACTGCAGTCCGTGTCCGCGCTGGTGCCGAAGGGCATATACGTCAGCGGAAAGTCCGTGACAGGCGGGGGCATGACCGCAGTGGCGGAGCGTGACGAGTTCGCGGAATACGGCTGGACGCTCAGGGCCGGCGCACTTGTGCTCGCGAGCGGCGGGGTGTGCTGCATAGACGAGTTCGACAAGCTCGAGGACAACGACCGCGCCGCGCTCCACGAGGCGCTCGAGTCGCAGTCCATAAGCATAGCGAAGGCAGGCATAGTCGCGAGATTCGTGGCGAAGACCGCTGTGCTCGCCGCTGCCAACCCGCGCTACGGCCGCTTCGACCCGAACATCTATCCCTCTGAGCAGTTCGACATACCGCCGACGCTCCTGAGCAGGTTCGACCTGATATTCCCGATAAAGGACATTCTGGACGAGGAGCTCGACAGGAGCATAGCGAAGCACATACTCACTCAGCACGCTGCCGCTGGCGCGCAGCTTGCCTCAATTCAGCAGTACGAGCAGGTGGAGAAGCCGCCGATAGACGGCGAGGCGCTCAGGAGGTACGTCGCGTACGCGAAGAAGAGCATAGTGCCCAGGCTCAGCGACGAGGCGGCAAGCCGCATACAGGACTACTACATAGAGCTCAGGAAGCTGGGCTCGAGGATGGGCACTGTGCCCATAACGCCCAGGCAGATAGAGGGCCTCGTGCGCATGGCGGAGGCGAGCGCCAAGGCGAGGCTCTCCGAACTGGTGGAGCTTTCCGACGCCGAAAGGGCGATCCGCCTCAGCGAGTTCATGCTCAAGACGCTTGCAGTCGACCGCGGCGGCAGGCGCGATGTCGACATACTTCTTACCGGCATGCCCAGGGAGAAGGTGGACAAGATGAACACTGTCATGGGAATAATCAGCAGGCTCGAGTCATCGGAGGGCATGGCGAAGCTCGAGCGCGTGGTAGAGGAGGCGATGAAGGAGAACATCGACGCCGTGACCGCGAACAAGTACATAAACGAGCTCGAGCGCAGCGGAGACATCTTCAGGCCGAGGTCAGGAGTCGTCAAGATCGTGAGGCACGAGGCGGAGTGAATGGACGAGGTAGTTCTTGTAGACGAGAAGGACCGCGAGATCGGCGTGGAGGAGAAGATGGCCGCGCACAGGCGGAGCGCGCTGCACCGTGCAATATCCGTGTTCGTGTTCAACGCGCGCGGCGAGACGATGATGCAGCAGAGGGCAGACGCGAAGTACCACTCCGCCGGCCTGTGGTCTAACACCGCCTGCTCGCACCCCTTCAAGGGCGAGTCCGCGCTCGATGCCGGCCACCGCAGGCTCAGGGAGGAGATGGGATTCGACTGCGCGCTGGAGGAGGCGTTCACGTTCACGTACGAGGCCAGCGTGGGCAACGGGCTCACCGAGCACGAGTTCGATCACGTGCTGTTCGGAGTGTATGACGGCAAGCCCGAGCTTAACCGGGACGAGGCGAAAAGCTGGAAGTGGGTCAGCATGAGGGCGCTCCAGGAAGCCGCCAGGAGGAATCCCGACAGCTACACCCCATGGCTGCTCATACTGCTGAAAGGCGACCTCCCGCGCAAGGCCGGGGAGTTCGCGAAGCGGATCAGTACCAGCCCCGGTACTTCATAGCCTTCACGACCCGGTCTACGGCTATCACATACGCAGCCATCCTAGGGTTTATGCGCGTGCCTTTCTTCGCGTACGCCTCCTGCGTGGACATCACGTCGTTGAACGAGCGCGTAATTATCGTGTCGAGGCGCTTGTACACCTCGTCCGCGGTCCAGTAGTAGCCCGAGAGGTTCTGGGCCCATTCGAAGTACGACACTATCACTCCGCCCGAGTTGACCAGGAAGTCCGGCAGGTCGAAGACCTTGCTCTCCGCGAGTATCTTGTCAGCCTGCGGGGTCACGGGCCCGTTCGCGAGCTCCAGCAGTATCTTCGCCTTCACCTTGTCCGCGTTCTCGCCTGTGACCTGGTTCTCGATCGCAGCGGGTATGAGCACGTCGACACCGAGCTCGAGAAGCTCATCGTTGCTTATCTTCTCTCCGCCTGCATAGCCCTGCACCGTGCCGCTCTTCTCCTTGGCTTCCAGGCACTTCTTGTAGTCAAGGCCCTGCTTGCTGTATATGCCGCCCGCCGAGTCGCTGACCGCGACAACCTTGCTTCCGAACATCTTCTTCGCGAGCTCGAACGCGAAGTTGCCCGCGTTGCCGAATCCCTGTATCGCTATGGTCGCGTCCTTGAGGTCTATCTTCTTTGCCTTGGCGGCCTCCCTGAGGACGTACATGCCTCCCATCGCAGCGGCGTCGTTCCTGCCCTGCGAGCCCCACACCTCCACAGGCTTGCCCGTTATCACGCCGAAGGAGTTCCTGCCCGCGAGCTTGCTGTATTCGTCCATCATCCACGCCATTATCTGCGGCGTGGTGTAGACGTCGGGTGCGGGCATTCGGCAGATTCATCGGGCCCGACATAGACGTGCCCGCACCCGACGTCTACACC
>CAYNNI010000027.1:0-5243 GCA_964398805.1 Microcaldota archaeon
CAATGAATTTAAATGTTGATATTTTCTTGCTTATCCTCCTCGTGCCTTCCTTGGTCAGCAACACAAGCGTGTTCTTCGTCTCATCGATGACAGTGCCGCTTATTCCCTTCTGCGACCTGTCCTGGCTGCCGCCCACCCTGCACTTAAGGCCTATCAGCTCGTGAAGCACTATGTTCTTGTTGTTGTACATACATGGATATCTCTCATCAACAATTAAGAAGCCTCGCCAAACCGCGGAGAAGCGGAACTTCGCCGCCGTTCAGTCTCTTCTGGCAATTCACTTGACCGTTACCCTGTCCGATATGTTCGTTATGCGGTCTATGTCGTAGTTGATGACCGTCCCGTAATTAGTCCTTATTGCCACTATGCCGTTGCCTGGCAGCACCTTCACTATCTTGCCGATGTACGCGCCGATGTCATTTATGACAACCTTGCCCTTCATCCTGGAGCCCTTTATCGCAATCTTCCTCAGGTGCGCGCTGAATAAGGATATGCCATAGCCGGCAAGTATCGTGATCACGCTATAGAGAAGCAGCTCCCAGAAGTATATCTGCCCTATGAACCATGCAGCCGTGAGGTAAAGCAGCACTATGCCCATGACGCCGTAGCCGACGTACGAGCCTTCGCGTATCGCCTTGTAGCGCAATCTGCGGCTCTCAAGGTCGACTATCCTTCCGGCAACGTAGAGCGACAGGCTTATCGGCAGTATCAGTATGAAGCCCTCTATCGCATACGAAACTATGCTGACCGAGTCCTGCGTGAGGTGCAACGCATAGGTGTAGCTGCCATACCCTACCACAACAGCTATTGCGAAGAAGAGCATTGCCCCTACATAGAATATGAAGCTGAGGCGTTCGATGCTGAAGCCAAAGCCGCGGAAGCTGTAGCTGATCCTGTCCTCTATGCCCACTCCCTTGATTACTAAGTACAGCCCTATGAGCGCTACCGGCGGCTGCCATCCATAGTTGAGGTAGTAGCTGATTGCGAAGAGCAGCATTATGACAGCCGGCACACCGAAGACTATGCGCGCGTAGTGCGGCTCCTTCAGCTTCTCGAGTATTGCAAAGTATGTGTTTTCAAGCTGTTCTGCCTGCTTCATGCGCACTATGTCTATGCTGTTCACCTTTATCCTGTTCTTCAGCAGTGGCAGCACCCTCGAATCGCTTGCACCGTCGGTCACGAGCACGCAGGCATCCACCTTGAACCTATCTATCACTATCTCAATCTGCCTAGCGAGCTCTGCATCGGCGACGTATCCCTCCCGTTCTGCGCCCGTTAGTGTGGCTACTCTAACCCCGTAACCCTGTCTCTTCAGCTCGTCGTACTTCCTGACGGCCTCAAACATCGTGTTTGCGTCGGTGTCCTGCGGATCCTTTAGCGCAAGGGCGGCCGCTGCCTTCAGGTTTTCCTCCCTTCCCAGCACAGGACCGGTCACCCTCGTCTTCCTGTAGAGGTCGTTGTCTATGTCCACTGCCAGGACAAGGACCCGCTCCTGCATAGTACCACTCTCAGATTTTGCTCAGTGCACTAATAAAAGACTATCTAAACCGCACAGGGATGCACGGCAATTTTTCGTGTGGCTCAGGCATGGACATGTGCAATGGATAACACTTTAAGAAAGCCACCGTTACCGTCTGAAGGGTAGACCTCCAGTATTCGCGGATTTCCGAAACGTATTCTGCTCTTCCCAGAGGAGCCAATTCGGGAGGGAAATAATTAGGAGATAATCCACAATGCGACCCACACAGGGCGGAGAGGGCGTTGCGGCCCATGGTCATAAAGAGGAGAGTCAGCCAGCAGAGCAGGGGGAGGGACAGCATGGAAAGCTATGCGATGCAGATGCCGATTTACATGTCGTCGAAACTGCAGGGGCAGGATTACGTCAAAAACGTGTCTGGCATACTGAAGTCAGGTCTTCCCCCGAAACCGTAGGAATCTTAAAGTGTTACGCGGAATACCATCTATATTTATAAGTGCTCTGGCGAATCTATTCAGGCGGCGTGATGGCGGGTGGCTGCATGGGATCTACTGAAGTGAGGAGGCTTCTGCTTGGCGATACCGCGAGGTACGAGGGCATAATCGGGAAGCACGCGGCCGCGCTGTCCGTGCGCTACGGGGACGCGGGGCTCTCGCGGCAGCTCGCGTCCATGCGTAGCCGGTTCGTCTCCCTCGGCCCTATGGCGCTCTGCGACTCGGTGCTCTCCGACCTGGGAACCGCGGCCCCGGACGACCTGCTCGCCGGCATAGGACTCATGGCGTTCCACATCTCGACACACGACGACATCGTGGACGAGACTCCGGATTCCAGGGCCGGGATCTCGGCACTGCTCTATTCTGGGAACATCGCGCTGGCCGAGGGCGTGGGGCTGCTGATCGGCAGGGGCTACCTGGGGAGGCAGCGGCCGCGCTGGCGATGATAGAGACGAACAGCTACATGCAGGATAGGGTCGTGGGCGCGCTGTGGAAGAGGGAGATGCCGACCAGGTCAGAATACATGGGCGGCATAAGGCACATAATCTCATGGGCGTCGATCGGGCCATCGGCCGCGCTCGCCCATTCCGGCAGGGACGGATTCGCGAACCGGGTGTCGAGGTTCTGCGAGAACTACGGGCTCTCGATGCAGCTGGCGGACGACATGGCGGAGATAGATGAGGACGCGGCCAGCGGCTACTGGTCCCTGCCGATAATCGAGGCGGGCAGCAGGGAGATACCCGAAGGGATGGACAGGAACCACCTCATAGCCAGGACGAAGGCAGCGGCCGCGGAGAGGATCGCCAAGGCCATAGACGCGCTGCCCCGCGGTTGGGTTCACACGAGGGCGAAGGCAATGCTGCTGAGGGAGTATGTTTCAGGGTTCGAGTACGGGTGAGCGCACGGAGAAAAGGATAATCGTCTGGGTTGGTGCCTTCCTCAAGCGCGGCGACGGGAGGTTCCTCCTGGTGAGGAGGTCGCAGGGCAGCTCTTGGGGCGCGGCGCAGTGGCAGCTCGTCGGGGGCAAGGTCGAGTGGGGCGAATCGGTCGACCAGGCACTCGGCAGGGAGATAAGGGAGGAGACGGGCGGCACCATCGGCGCGCGCAGGTTCGTGGACACTTATGCCGTGCAGCTGGAAGCGAAAGGCGTCCTCTTCCACGCGGTTCAGATTGTCTACACCGGGGCGTACTACGGCGCGACCGTGTCGCTGGACGACGAGCACGACGGCTACAGGTGGGTGGCGCCGGACGAGGTGGCCGGGATGGACCTCATAACAGGGCTTGGGGAATTCATAAGCGCCAACCGCGGGTCAATCTGATGGAGAAAGCGGTCATAGCAGTCACTGGATACTCCGGTAGCGGCAAGTCCACCCTCGCGGGCATGTTGCGCGACCGCTGCGGCTGCGAGGGCGTCGGAGCCGGCGACGTCATGAGGGCGGGTGCGAGGAAGCTCGGCTATGCACGCCTGTCTGACATGATCGCGCTCAGCGGCGTGGAAAGCGTCTTCGAGCGCTTCAGGGAACCGATCCTGCAGGGCATACTCCGCCGGTATCGCTCCGAGAGCGTGGTGGTGGACGGGCTCTACGACGCCGTGCTCGCGGACGCGCTCATGCGTGAGGTTGGGCGCAACGGCATCTGCATCGTCAGCGTTGTCTCGGACCGGCGTAACAGGGACATCAACCTCGCCGCGAGGTACAGCCTCCTCGGCCCCGGCGGCGCTATCGAGGCCGCGCGGCGTGACTCGGTCAAGGTAATCGCGGGGCTGGAGAAGGTAGTGCGCATGGCGGACTTGGAGGTTCGCAACAACGGCACCCTCTTGCGCCTTGGGGAGGAGGCCGACATGGTGGCCGTGCGGGTGTTGCATGGCAGTCAGCAGGTTGCTTAGGTTCCAGGCACGGCGAAAGCTGGCACACGTCCTGCTCACGGCACCGCCGCTAGCGCTCGTCTACCTAGGGATCGGCCTCTGGACGAGCCTTGCGACCTATTCGGCGTACCTGGCCTTCTGGCTGGCCTCGGAGCTGCTGAGGACAAGGAGGGGGCTGAACACCCCGACGGCGATGCTCCTGAGGAAGCTCTCGAGAAGCGTCCTGGACGGCTCTGTGGAACGGGACTGGAAGAGGGTGCGCTTCCCCTACTGGATCGTGGGCAGCATGGTCGCGATGCCCCTCGGTCCGCTCGCCGTCGTCGCGTCCACCGTCTGCCTGTCGTTCGGCGATCCGTCGAGCGGCATGGTCAAGGCCCTGACCGGCAGGAGGAGGTCCCCTGTGGCCACCGGGACCGGCATGCTGGTGAGCTTCGCAATCATGGCGGCGCTGACCTCTAACATGCCAGCCTCTGCGATGGTCTCTGTCATCGGGATGTGCGGCGACTTGGTCGGTTCAGTGAACGACAACCTCTCGATACCGGTGCTCGGGGCGGCTGGCGCGGTCGCCGCGCAGCTTCTTGCTTCCATGCCAAAACCGCTATAGGCAGCGCTGACTCTCGGCGGTCCGATGGCTTACTACATGGCGGACATTGCTGGCGTCTTGGCATGGGCAAGGAGATAAAGAAATCGTTCTACAACGTGGACAGGCATGACATAATGAGGCAGCTTGGAGAACTCGGGGCGAAGAGCGTTGGCAGCTATGACATGTGGAGAATGACCCCCTCCCACGCCTAAAGGCGTGGGTATCCACCTCTGGCGGCTACGCCGCCAGCCTTAGTTGTCCCGATATGTCCTGTTTCCTTATGTAGTTTCTGAGGGTCTCTTCATTGCGCGGTCCGACACTCCCGCCGCTGAAGTCCGCGCCCCAAAAGTGCCCCTGCGGATATCTCAGCCTGTGGTTCGGGATTTCCTTGAATGCCATGTACGCTGAAAACCCTTTCAGCATCTGGGTAGCATACGCGACCGTCATGGTGGATGGCAGACTCACTTCAAGGTGGACATGTGCGTAGTCTTCACCAAATGCGAGTTCCTTTATGACCAATTTGTGCCTCTGCGCTGCGTCGTAGAACGCATCCCTGACCACCTGGACGGTCTTCGGGTTCCTGAACATCTTGTACCTGTACTTCGTCACGAAGACGAAATGCTGGAAGTTGTACTTCGGGCCAACGTCATTGGCCGATTGTTCTTTATTCTTTGTCTGGTTTACACTATCCATTTCATCACGTTTCGGCGGCTTGCGGCGCGATTTTTTTCCGCGCTGCGGCCGCCTTACGTCGTATTCTCAAACCCCATAGAAATAGTCTCTCTGCGAATCGCGCACCGTGGGGTCAATTCCGTCCATGCACTG
>CAYNNI010000028.1:0-14821 GCA_964398805.1 Microcaldota archaeon
GAGAATATGCAGTCTTGAAAGAGCTGAATAAGAATGGCCGAGTTGAATTTTCCGAGATAGACGAGAAATACGGATTCGATACTGGCAGAGCACAGTATTCCTACCATAGACTTAAAGAAAAGGAACTCTTGGAACGAGTGACACTGACCATGCGCAACAGTTCCATAAAGTATATCGCAATTATTCTTGCCTGTGTAGTTGATGAAGAAACATTTAGAAAACGCAGAAACAAATTACTTCAGAATATGATAGAGGATACCAGCAGAGCAGTAAACAAATACTTGCTAGTCAGCGATATGGAAACGCCTGACGGCGCAATGTTTTATCTGCCAGTATTTGAATATGATGATTTGAATGGGGTAGTTGAGGACCTTGGCGGCTTGGACCTCGGAATGAAGTTCGCAACGCTTTCTGCTACAAATATTCTGGTGGGTGATTTGTGCTTCAGGCGTTTTGACAACGCACACTCTATACAGCAGTCAATACTTGAAAAACAGTATGGTGTAGAGGTTGTGGAAAAAATAGATTACGACGAGACGGGTAGATTTAGAAAAGAACAGCAATACCACGTAGACATACGTGGACTACCCAAGGAAGGATAGACGGATTCCGAGCAATTACTGAAACAGTGCTTTTGAGAGAACTTTTGGTATCTTTACGTTGCCGTAATAGTCGTCCCTGAACCTGGTCTTGCTCCTGTTTAACACTGCCCTTGGACAATGGTCTCCAGGACTGCCGCTTGCAACAAAGACCGTCAGACCTTTGTTGGCATGCAGCATACCTTTCGCTCTCATGTTTTCATCTTTCCCGAATAGGATTTTATGCAAAGCCTTAAATTCTCTTCCTTGGAGTTTCACGATTGACGTATATGTGCCGGAATTCCTTTATAGGACTGCGGGAGGGAGGGCCGCTACATGAACTTGGCGAGGTTGAACTGCTTGGTGTGGGATTCCTCGCTTCCTGCCGCGCCGAAGACGTTCGCTATCTCCTCCTTGACGAGCATGAGCCTCTGCTTGATGTAGGGCTCGAGGTCGTACCTGTTGGCGAGGTCCATCGCCATGCCGAGGTACTTCTCGATGCTGCCCTTCGAGACTGTGAGCACGAGCTTGCCGGCACAGCGGGTGCACTTGCCTATCAGGGGCACTCTCCTGTACTTCGCGTTGCAGGATATGCAGCGGAAGCCCTGCTTCGAGAAAAGGTGCATGTTGCCTATCAGGTCCGGTATGAAGTGGCTCAGGATCAGCCTCTTAGCAACGTCCTGCCTGTCCACGGTGTACAGCCGGTCTATGAGGCCGAACTCGAGGTCTACCTTCTCCTTCATCGTCTCCAGCCTGGTGTAAATGCTCTTCTTCGGCGACGCGGCCACTGCGTTGACGCTGCTCCCGTGGGTGAATAGCAGGTTGCTGTACTCCTTGCCGCTGCCGAGCCTGCTGCCCACGAGCTCTACCTGGGCATCCGCGGGCGAGGCGTACTCCAGGGTCTTGTTGTAGAAGTCCAGGCCGTAGCGGGACGTGACCTCCATGTCGTGCACCTCGTCATCGACCTCCTTCGGGTCTATCTTCAGCACTAGCACGAGCGGCGCGTCCATCGTGCCGCCTATTGTAGTAGGAAGGAACCTCCTGGAGAAGTTGACCAGCGCGTCCATCAGAAGCATGACAGTGTCCTCGTCTCCGTCGCAGTTGCGCCTGCGCGCGCTTATGACGTACGGGTGCGCGAAGCCCACGTTCGCGTCGGTGAAGCCTATGACCCTGCAGAGTATGCCCGCCGAGGTGTGCGGCGACAGCGTGACCACCAGCTGGCCGATCAGGTCGTCGGCGTGCTGCGCGCTGTAGAACGGCTGCAGCCCGTACATCCTCTCCAGCAGCTCGTCCACGAACGCCGAGACCTTCAGGAGGTACCCCGCGCCGTTCCTATTGAGCACCACGTCCTGGTGCATCAGCTCGACAAGCTGCGTGTCGTCCTTCAGCTCGTTGCCGAGGTAGTCTGTGGCGTAGCCCAGGGCCTTCAGCCTCTCCACGCCCACGCCTATCTCCTTGGGATAGAAGTGCGTAAGCGGCGCGTCGGTAGCGTCGAACCTCGCTGTGCCGTCCTTGTAGGCGAAGACGTTGTGCGTGGCACGCAGGATGCCCTTCTCCATCGACTCCGGTATGCGGTCCTTGCTGATCAGGCCCTTCACGCCCTTGAGACCCTTAGGCAGCGCGTGCATGCCGAGGGACTCCATGGCGCTGTCCAGCAGCTCGGCAACGTCGACCATCCTGAGCTTGCTTGAGGCTGTCTTGCCTCCGCAGGACTCGCACGTGTCGCCTGCAGATTTCTTGCCGCAGTTGATGCACGTGTGCTCCAGCGCGGCGCGCGCGCCGTGCTTCTTGCAGAACGGCAGGCATATGGCCTCGTTGCCCACTGTGCAGCGGTAGTTCGCTATGTCTATCTCCGCGCCGCGGTTGCCTATCTTGCGCTTCTCGACGTTGTAGAGCTTGAACAGGCTCCTGTCGTTGCCGCCGTGGCTGCCCAGCGGGAACAGGGCGTGCGGCGCCGGCTGCATGCGGCGCTCCTTCGCCTTCTCCGGCCTGCCTATCCTGCCGCCTATCCTGGTCGAGCGCTGCATTATCGTGAAGGGCGCGAGCGCGTTCGCTATCTCCAGCGGAGGCTTGTCGGCGTAAGCCGCGATGTCGGCGTCGATGAGTGCGGCGTCCTTGAGAAAGCCCATTGACGCGAGCAGGCACTGCGCGTGGTCCCCTGTCACAACAAGGTCGGACGCTCCCTCCTTGTGGGGGACGCACAGCCTCTCTAGCGTGAGCACCAGCGACTCGGTCTTCGGAATGGAAAGGCGCGCCACGCCGAACAGGCCTTCGCCGCCCCTTTCGACGCTGGCGCTGCGCAGGGCCTTCGCCAGCTCTATGATGCCCTGCGCGGAGCCCTCTGCGTAATCGTAGATGAACTGCGGGTGCATGGGCACGCCGTACTTCTCGGAAAGACCGAAGGCGTCCTTGAAGGATGGCGAAGCCGGAGCCTCTCCGGAGTAGCCCTTGCCCATCAGCTGCTCGAGCCAGAACTCCTCCACGTAGCTTGTCGGAAGCAGCGGCGCGTTGCTCTTCTTGAAGTCGCCGTACGTCACCAGTATGTCTCCAAGGGCTATGACCTTCGCGACCTGGCCCTTGAGCTCCTTTGCGCGCGCAGGGTCGTCCACGCGCAGCGCCTCGCCGTCATTCAGCTTGACGAACGGGCCCTCTATGCTGTCGATCGGCAGCGCCACGCAGCCCTTGCCTGGCTTCTCTATCCTGAGCTGGGTGCCGCATGCGATGAACTCGTCGAGGAGTATCATGCTCGCCGGGCTGAAGCCCTTCGCTGCTATGCCTGTGAACCTAGACCTGCCGTACCTCAGCCTGAAGCCTCCGCGGGCGCCAGGATAAGCCAGTATAGGCCTGCCCGCAACGAGCTCCTGCAGGAACTCGGCCGTGTCGTGCGCGTCCGGCTGCGCGGATGTCGGCTTCGTGGCCTTTATGAAGTTGTTTAGCCAGCTCCAGTCAAGGCCGTTGCTCTTGGTGTGCTTCAGCACGCTCTTCGCCTTCTGCACAATGCTGCTGACTACGAGGGCCATGCCTCCCCGGAGCCTGTTGCTGAGCACCTGCTCCTTGCCGTTGGCATCGAGCCTCTTGAGGTTCCTGTGCACGCTCACCTCGAGGTCCTCGGTCGGCAGGCCGTCTATGCACACCGGGCAGTTCTCTATCAGGAGCCGTATGTCGGAGTCGCTCGGCAGGTACTGCATGTGTATCCTGCTGTGGTAGAGAGGAATCTCCTCTATGTAGCGCTCTATCTCGGTCTGCTGCGCACGGTAGTCGCCTATGCCCAGCAATTTCCTCGCCTGGGACGCGAACGCGACCGAAAGCGCGACGCTGGTCCCGCCCGCGCTCCTTATCGGGCCCGCGTATACAACTGCGATGTAGTCTCCGCCCTCGGGGCTCTTGTGGACCTCGACGCGCTGTATGCCCTCCGTTGGCGCGACCACCACGCCTTCTGTGAGTATGGCGAGTCCCACGCGCACCGCGAGGGTCAGGCGCTTCTCGGTGCCGAGCGAGGCGAACCTCTCGTTGGTGCATATCTCCTTTGAGATGCCGAACGCTAGGGCCTCCCTGCTTGCCACGCCAGTCTGGGACCTTATTATCTCCGCGAGGCCGGTGACGCCTATTATGCCCTCGACTCTCGAGGCCAGGTCGGGCGCAGGCACGGCCTCCACGAAGCTCTCGGGATCGTAGCCGCGCGAGCGCGCCTGCTGCGCTATCGCGAAGGCCTTGCTGAAATCCTTTTGCAGGCACTCGAGATAATCCTGGAAGTACAACCCATCACCCATTGAAGTTTATCGTGGTGAAGCCGCCCCTAGCGGCCTCGTAGACGCTGACCATGCACGGCGTCGGCATGTGCCCGAGCGTGACCTGGTAGTCTGTCCTGTCCTGCCATGTGCCGCTGTTGACCACCTCTACGCCGTGGTAGTTCGTTATGCCGTTCCTGTGCAGGTGGCCCATGTTGAGTATGTCCGGCACCTTGTCTATGACAAGGCCGTCGTTCCTGCCCGGCATGATGGCGTTGTAGCCGTATATCGGGGAGAGGTGCCGCCGGCGCAGCAGCTCGGTCATCGCCTTCTCGGGATATGCGTAGCTCAGCCCCGGCACTGCGCTTATCATAGAGTCTAGCGAGGTGCCGTGGTATGCTAGAATATCTATGCCTTGCAGCGTCATGAAGCAGGGGTTGGGGACGAAATGCACGTTGTCGCTGGAGAAGCCTGCGAGCATGTTCTTGGCTATGCTGGGCTGGGGCTGCGCGCTCTGCACCGCGTCGTGGTTCCCTGGCAGGACGAATACGTGTATGTACGGCGGTATGCCGCCTATCATGTTGAGGAACATCTTGTACTGCGTGTAGACGTCTGGCACAGCGAGGTCCTGGTCCTGATGCGGGTAGACGCCTATGCCGTCAACGACGTCGCCTGCCAGCACCACGTACTTTACCTTGCCCGCGAGATCCCGCCTGGATTCCACCCCGCCGTTGAGCCAGCTTATGAACTTCAGGAAATTGTCGCCCAGGAACAGCTTGCTTCCCACGTGAACGTCGGATATGAAAGCTATGGCAATGTCGTCCTCGACGTGCTTCTTCACCTTTATCGGCACATCCGGCCAGACTATGGAGCTCACCAGTATGAACGGTCCGGATATCTTTCCGCGCACCGCGATGACCTCATCTGTCACAATCCCGTTCGCGAGCTCGAAGAGCTCCACAGCCGCGACAGACGAGCCCTTCATGAATATCAGCTTCGCGCTCGCGGTCTCGTCCTCGATCTCTACGAGGATGTTGCCGTTCTTGGTGGTGAACTTGTTCGTGACTATGCCGAGAGCGGTCACGTCCCTGCCGTTCGTGTAGGTGCCGAGGCCGTCCAGGCTGGGGACCAGCCTCGGAAGGCTGCTCCTGCTCTCGAGCATCAGGCGCAGCTTCCTTAGCCTGTCGCGGAAGTAGGAGACGAAGCTGCCCACTGTGCCGTCCGATGCCTCCTCCGGCGACGCCTCGATGCGGTAGTTCGCGTCGATGTCAGAGGCAACGGGCCTGAAGCCCGCCTCGCGCACGACCTCGACAGCAGCAGGTGTCTTGTCGAGCTCAAGCTCCTTAATCACGTTGGCGAGCTCTTCCTTTCCGACAATCTTCTGCGCGGCTTCTCCGCTGTGGCGTTCCACCAGCCTGGCGGCGATCCCGTCCACGCTGGCCTCGTCGATGAGAAGAGATTCCGTGACCGCGCTGAGGAGTATGCCCGCCTTCGCGAGCTTCGCCACCAGCTCCTTGAGCGCGGAGCCCTCCATGCTAATCAATCCTTATGGATTCGAGCATGCTCAGTATGTTCCACACGGCGGTCCTCGCCTGCGGGGGCAGGTTTATGTCGTTTGTGACCGCGTCGATGCTGTATATAGCGCCGGATATCCTGACGATGTAGTCGTCCCTGGTGTTGAGCTTCGCCTTCGCCTCGGAGATTGCGCTCCTGACGTTCCTCGGAACGCTGGTGTCGTTCACAAGCATCTCCATCTGCTTGGTTATCTGCGCCATTGCCTCTATCATGCTGGCTTCGTCTTTCATGAGTTCACCCCCGAATATCAAGTAGAATTATGATTTAGCGATGAAGCTATTTATATGTTTATATGCAGCACCGTCCTCGTGTACGCGCCGATGGCGATGGTCACCACCACGGCGCCCAGCGACACCGCCAGCGTCTTTGCCACGCTCCTTGTGATTCTCACATCGCTCACTATGGCCATGAGCGCGGACACGGCCGTGAGCACGAGCACGGTGATGAGCGTGGAGAGGAGTATGCCGGGGTAGCTGCCGATTCCGAAGGCGAACGGCGCTATCGGGAATAGCGCTCCCAGGAAGTAGAACGCGCCCACGTAGTACGCGGACTTTTTCGCGGACCTGCCGGACGGGCCTTTCTTGGTGTCCAGCCTTTCCTCATAATTTGTCGCGAGGTACGCTCCGGCGGACATCGACAGCGTGCCTGACACCGCCACTATGAAGCCCGCGAGGAACACCAGCGAGGCAGCCTGCAGGGCTGCGCCCAGCCCGGTCGCGGCAGCTAGCACCTCCACAAGGCCGTCGTTCATCCCGAACGTGACGTCCCGTATGTTGTTCAGCACGCTGCCGTGCGCTATCACCCGCGCCCCCAGCGGGCGCTCGTTCTCGTCCTCGGCGCGCCTGATGCGCTCTATCGTCGAGAGCTCGCTTCTTGTGATGCCGCCTTTCGAGAGGTCGCGGTCGAAACGCGCATACACATCCAATTCCATGCGCTCGAGTATCTTTACAGTGAGCGCCACCCCTGCGAGCCTGCGCAGGGCAAGTACGGCGGACGCCGCAAAACGCGCATGCGCAGGCCTGGTCTGTGCCTGCCCTTTCAGCAGCTTCTGCCACTCGGCCGCGTGCGCGCGCTCCATCTCGGAAAGGCTGAGAAGTATCCGCTTCAGCTCGGGGTCGCGCTCCGCGGCGCCCAGGCGGCCGAAGACCTGCTCGTGGAACAGCTCCTGGTTGCGCATCGTCGTGAGCATGCCCTGCTTGCCGCTCATACTACCGCATCTGCCTTCTCAACAAAGGATTAATAGGATTGCACAATGCGCCGAGGAGCTCAGCGGGAGCTGACCGGCGAGAGGCTGTAAGTAGCGGTGTAGTCCGGGCTGAACGCGATGATGAACACGCGCGTGTTGTTGTTTACGAGCGGAAGGCTGAAGGGAATGAAGTAGTCCGAGCTTGCTTGCGGCTGCAGGCTGCGGCCGCCCGTAGCGCCTATCATGTATGCGAAGTTGCTGGGGCTCCTGCTCACTATCGCGAACGAGACCGGCTCCGGGGTGTTGCCGTTGTTCGCCACCCCGACGTCCAGCCCTGCCAGCGCATAGCCTCCGTAGCTCGCGTTGGAAGGCGCTATCGCGGGGATTACGCGGCTTATGCTTATGATGTCCGCGCTTGCGTACGAGAGGTGCGCATATGCCCCGACGAACACCGCCAGCGCAAGGAATCCGGCGAGCAGCAGGGAGGGAAGCCTGCGCTCGGCCTTGCTGCGGTACGTGTCCTTCTGCCTGCCCTGCTGCGCGTAGATGGTCAGTATGAGCGGGAAGAACGCAAGCCCGTATCTCGGCATGTTGCCCCAGGACAGGAAGTACACCATGGCTGGCGCCACGGCGAGCAGCGGGCGCTTACCGTCGGGCTGCAGGTAGAACACCGCCATGCACAGGAGCAGGAACGATGCCGTAAGGAACTTCGTGTACCAGTACGGCATCGGCAGGAAGCGCGCGAAGAGCTGCATTATGCTGGTGCCGAAGAACAGGAACTTCGTCCGGAAGAAGCCGAATATCCCGCCTATCGTGGCTGCGGGGGAAATGAGCACGAAATACGCGAGCACCGCGGCGAAGGTGAGGGATGAGAGCGCGAGCGTGTCGACAAGGCACTTCTTCCCGTGCTCCCTGTATGCGAGTATCAGGAAGAACGGCACTGCGAACCATGCGGACTGTATGGTGCTTGCCGCCAGCCCCAGGAGCACTCCCGATGCCTTCCCGTTCGCGCGGAGTATGTATGCGAGGAGCAGGAACAGCGACACCGCCAGGTAGAAGTTCGCAGCCTCTATCAGGATGTACGTTGTGAAGAGCCATATGCCCAGCGGGACCGTCGCGAGCCTGCTGCTCCTGTAGTAATAGAACGCTATCGCAGAAGACAGCACCCCAAGGAAGATGGTGAATATCGTTATCGGAACGAAGAACGGCGACAGGTGGATGGCAGGCACGAACAGGTATGACAGGAAGCTGAGCGGCGGGTAGTTGTAGTCGTACTTGTACACGCCGTCCAGCGTGACCGTGCCGGTTATGTGGTACTGGTCTAGTATGGGCTGCATGCTCGTGGTGTAGGGGTTGCTGCCGTTGAGGAACCCGGCAGCGGCGTAGTAGTTGAATGCCACCTCGTCCGTCACGGGCCAGTACTGCACGTTGTAATACATGATGAAGTAAGCCAGCGCAGTTATGGCGACGGCGCCGGCTGCGACTGCCGCCCATTTCCATTTCCTCTCCTTCAGCGTCCGAACGTGGCTTACAAGCGCATAGACCAGCGCAGCGGACAGCGCGGCTGCGAAGATCGCAAGGAGTATCCTGTCCGCGATAGGGGACAGATAGCCTGGCGCGACCCGGGAGAAGAGGAAGCTGTATACAATGATCGCCGCGGACAGCGGTATTGCTACTGCGTTGAGCAGCGCCAGACTGCGCTCATGGCGGCGGCCATCTTCCTTGCGCGCTCCTGCCCCGATCGCGCAGGGCAGGACGAGCATCACGAACGTTATGAGCACAAGCAGGAACAGCGCAAGCATAGCGATCAGCGAGAAGTACTGCTGGTTGGTGAAAAGTAGGTAGGAGAAGACAAGGTCTGCCAAGCCTAATGTAAGGGATATCTCTTTCTGCACGGACTACCACTTGTCTCTGGGGTTCCTCGGGATTATGATCCATGCGATGATGTAACCGATTATCCCTACGCCGAGGGAGAGAAGCGTCAGCACGACCCACAGCAGCCTTATGACCGTCGGGTCGACGTTGAAGTACTCTGCAATGCCCCCGCATACGCCCGCGATTATCCGGTCCTTCCCAGACCGGTAGAGCCTCTTTACTTTTTCATTTGGCATTCGACCAACCATCCCAAGCAAGCACGAACGCCTCGGTCGGGATTCGAACCCGAGTCACAACCGCTCTGCTGCAGGTTGTATTGACAGGGTCGTATGCTAGACCGCTACACTACCGAGGCCCTATAGGATTAAGCCGAAAAGGTCTTATAACCTTAGCGACATGCTCAAGCCTTCGCATGTGGCGCTCACAGCCTGGTTTTGAACAATAAGGCGTGCAGAGCACTTGAATAAAAGGAGAAGGCACGGCATACTGCCTTATATTCTTTTGTGACATACTCCCACCCCTGAAGGGTGTGGGCTTCTTGGTTCAGCGACGTATTTCTCATACCTCTCCCCGGCGTCCCGACCAGCGCAACCTATTCCAGCAGCTGGACTGATGGATACGCGCTGCGCTGACTTCTTTGTCACGAAAAAGCCTTGGGGCGCTGAAAGAGAAGGCGCCTCGGGCAGGACTCGGACCTGCGACATACCGGTTAACAGCCGGTCACTCTACCTACTGAGCTACCGAGGCACGTTTCATTTTAGATGTTCCAGCAGCGCCTTCCGTATCAGGTTGGGATCGGCCTGCTTCTTTGTCTGGGAGAGGACCTTGCCTATGAGGAACTGCAGCGCCTCCTTCCTTCCTGCGCGGAAGTCCGCCGCGGCATCGCCGTTCTCCTTCAGGACCTTTTCTACGGTTTCCTTTAATGCAGTTTCAGATATAAGTAGCTTGTCCTTCTTCGCGAGCGTGCGCGGGTCCGTGCCAGTATCGACATACGGCTTTATCAGCTCCTTGGCGTAGCGCTCGGTTATCTCCTTGCTTTCGATGAGCTTCAGGAGCTCGGTGAACGTTGCTGGCCTGACCTTGGAGTCGCGTATCCTCTCCGAGCGCCAGTTGAGGCTCTTGAGCAGGTAGTTCGCCACCCAGTTCGCCACTTCCACAGGCTTGTTGTAGAGCTTGATGCACTGCTCGAAGAAGTCCGCAAGGTACTTGTCGGTGTAGACTATGACGCTTGCGATGTTCTCCGGGATCCCGTACTGCGGCACGAAGCGCGCGACCCTCTGGTCTGGAAGCTCCGGCATTGCGGCCTTTATCTCGGAAAGCCAGGCACTGCCCACCTGTATCGAGGGCAGGTCAGGGTCGAATATGTAGCCGTAGTCTTCTTCGAACTCCTTCTTCCTGAGCCCGACGGTCATGCCGCGGTCGGCGTCGAAGTGGCGCGCCTCTCTTGCGACCTTCACCTGCATCCGCACCATGCCCTTCTGGCGTACGATCTCGAAGTTCAGCGCCTTCTCGACGTTCTCGAAGCCGGTTATGTTCTTCACCTCGACGCGCTCCCCGCCGTCGAACGATATGTTGGCGTCGACCCTTATCGTGGCTTCCTTTGCGGAATCGAAAGCGTCAAGGTGCTCTAGTATGGAAAGCGTCTTGTCCAGGAACAGGCGGGCCTGCTTCGGGCTCTCGAAGTCCGGCTCGGTAACGATCTCGGCTAGCGGGATTCCGGACCTGTTGTAGTCAATCAGCACGTACTTCGCGTTCGTTATGTCCCCGCCCACGTGAACGAGCTTCGCAGGGTCTTCCTCGAGATGCACGCGCCGTATCCTTATCTTCGCGCCATTCATGCTGACCTCGCCGCCAGTGGCTAGCGGCCTCTCGTACTGGCTTATCTGGAAGTTCTTGGCAAGGTCGGGGTAGAAGTAGGTCTTCCTGGAGAAAAAGAACTCGTCTGAAATCCTGCAGTTGAGCGCGAGGCCTATGAGCATGCCCAGCTCGAGAGCGCGCTTGTTGAGAACCGGCTTTGACCCTGGGAAGCCGAGGCAGATGGGGCATGTGTTCTCGTTCGGCGCCTTGTTTCTGAGATCGGAGCTGTCGCTGCAGAAGAGCTTGCTCTTCGTGTTGAGCTGCACGTGCACCTCAAGTCCTATCATGACCGGCATTCAATTCCTCTACCGCGCTTCCGACCCTGAAAAGCGCGTCTTCCCTGAAGTGGTCTGCTATAAGCTGCAAGCCCACCGGAAGGCCCTCGACCTTCCCCGCAGGCAGCGAGAGCGTGGGAACTCCCGCCATGTTGGGCGCTATCGTGAGCGTGTCCATGCTGTACGACTGTATAGGCGTCAGCTTGGCTATCTCCGAGAACTTCGGAGATACTATAGGCATCGAAGGCGCGATGAGGACGTCGAACTTGCGGAAAGCCGACCGGAACTCGTTGATTATCAGCGTGCGAACCTTGAGGGCCTTGAGGTAATACGCGTCCCTGAAGCCGGCCATCCTGGAATACGTGCCAAGGAGTATCCTCCGCTTCGCCTCTTCGCCGAACGACTCGGACCTTATCTTCGAGAAGTATTCGTCGAAGTTCGCGTCGGTCTTGAGCTGGGCGCCGTATCGCAGCCCGCAGTACTTCGCGAGGTTGGTCGATGCCTCGCTCATGGCGATAAGGTAGTAGGACGGAAGCGCAAACCTGGTAAGCGGCAGCTCCGTCTCCTCCACACGAGCGCCCGACGACTCAAGCCTCGAGGCGATGTCGCGCACCGCCTTTGAGATCCTCTTGTCCACGCCTTCCGAGAAGTACTCCTTTGGCAGGCCTATCCTTGCCTTTGAGATTCCGCTTCCTACGAATTTTGTGAAATCAGGAACTGGCTGTGCGCTGCTTGTGGAATCGCGCGGATCGTGGCCGGCCATGACCGAGAGCGCCAAAGCGGTGTCATAGACGGCTTTCCCTATCGCGCCAATCTTGTCCATGCTGTTCGAATAGTCGATGAGGCCGTATCGCGATATCCTGCCGTATGTCGGGGTGATGCCCACAGTGCCGGTGAACGCGGCAGGAGCGGTGATGCTTCCGCCGGTAGACTCCGCTATGGCCACGTGCGGAAAGTCGGCAGCCGCAGAAAGGCAGCCGGCGCCGCCGCTGCTTCCGCCGCAGCTTCTTTCCGTGTCAGCCGGGTTCCGCGGTATGGAGTACTTGGTATTGACGTTGAACGTGCCGAATCCAAATTCGTCCTGGGTTGTCTTGCCTATGATGATCCCGCCCGCAGACTCTATCTTCTCTATGCACGTCGCGCTGAATGGCGGGATGTAGCCTTCCAGGATCTTTGAGCCGGCTGTGGTCTGGAGGCCCTTCGTGCAAATGCAATCCTTGACGGATACCGGCAGCCCGAAAAGGGGGCCCTTGGATCTCGGCACGGATGCAGACTTGTTTATGGTTATGAATGGGCCATACCTTTTCTGTATGGACTCTGCCATGCCTAGCACGTCTTTGATGAACTCCGCAAGCTTGACCTTCCCGGACTTGGCGAGCTCGAGATGCTCCCTTACGGACAGGGTATGCTGCATCTAAACAATCCTCGGCCCCTTGAAATAGCCGTTCTCCTTCTGCTTTGCGTTCGAGAGGGGATCCCATTTCGTGCTTGCGGCCGCGTCATCGCGCCAGACGTTCTCGAACTTGTACGGCTGGAACGACGGCGCGACGTCGGCCTTGACCTCGTCCAGCTGCTTGAAGACGTCGAGAACCTGGGACAGCTGCTTGATGTAGAGCGACTTCTCCTGCTCGGTGAGGCTGAGCCGAGATATTACGCAGATGTGGTCGAGGAGCTCCTTGTTTATCTTCCAGTAGTCTGTCATAGGGGCACTGGACATAATTCGCTACCAAAGGCTTTAAGGATTCTGTCCTATGTAAATATCCGCAATTCGTGAAAGGGGCGCTTGATTGATAAGAAGCCATTACATAGGCCAGCTCTCGGCCAGCATGGACGGCAAGGAGGTCACCATCGCCGGATGGGTCCACGAGGTGCGCGAGACGGGCAAGATAACCTTCATGCTGGTCAGGGACAGGACGGGGATAGCGCAGGTCATGGGCAAGGCCGGCTCCGCCGGCAATGCCATCCTGAAGGGCATGAGCAAGCCGAAGGAGAGCGTGGTATGCGTACGCGGCACTGTCAGGGCGAGCAAGGAGGCGAGAAGCGGCTTCGAGATAGAGCCCAAGGATATAACGGACCTGAACCCGCTGTCCGCAAAGATACCGTTCGAGGTCACGGGCAAGGTGCCTGTCGAGCTCGATGTGAGGCTGGACTACAGGTACATCGACCTCAGGAGAGCCGCGCCCAGCGCGATATTCAACATAGAGTCCACGATGCTCAACTCCTTCACGGAGATACAGAAGGCAAACGGCTTCACCGCGATAAGGCCGCCTTCGGTGATAGCGGAGGCGAGCGAGGGGGGCAGCGAGCTCTTCCCCGTCGCATACTTTGAGAAGGAGGCGTACCTTGCGCAATCGCCGCAGCTGTACAAGCAGCTTGCCGTGATAGGAGGCCTCGACAGGGTCTCGATGATAACCCCGGTCTTCAGGGCGGAGAAGTCGAATACCGTCTACCACCTGACGGAGTCCACGCAGATGGACATAGAGATGGGCTTCGCTGACCACGAGGATGTGATAAAGATCCTCAACGAGACTGTCAAGGCCATGATAGAGGCGGTCAAAGATAACAACAAGAAGGACCTTGGCGTGCTGAAGGCGCCCGCCTTGGAGGTGCCCGAAGTCAAGACGGTGACATACGAGGAGGTAATCGACAGGCTGCACAAGAAGGGTCATGCCCTGGAATTCGGTAACGACATCACGCGCAAGCATGAGAAGGCGATAGAGACAATCTTCGGCGAGGCTGTGGTCGTAAAGGACTTTCCCGCGGAGCTGCGGGCTTTCTACTCGATGCCCAAGAAGGACAATCCTGAGCTCACCAACAGCTTCGACTTCATCTACCGCGGGCTTGAGATATGCAGCGGCGCACAGAGGATCCACAAGCCGGAGCTCCTGATAAAGGCGCTTGAGAAGAAAGGCCTCACTCCGAGGAAGTTCGATTTCTACATAAACGCGTTCCGGTGCGGAGCGCCGCCACACGCGGGGTGGAGCATAGGTCTGGAGAGGTTCGCGATGTCGATAACAGGAGCAAGCAACATACGCGAGTGCTCGATGTTCCCGCGCGACCGCAAGAGGATAACGCCATAGCATTACTTGCTGCCGCGTATCTCCTTCTGTATGCGCTTTAGCGTCTCCTCGCTTGCCTTGGGGCCCATCAGCGACGTGACATAGCCGGGATAGCTTTCGAAGTATACGCGTTCCTCGGCTATCGCCTGCTTGAACAGCTTGTCGGTGCCTATCGCGGGGTAGAGCTTGGCGTGCAGGTGGTTGACCCCTGTGCCTTCCAAGATCATGTGCACGCGGCCTGTCTTGAGCTTCCTGGCGAGCAGCCTGACTACCCTTTTGGCCGCGAAGACGAACTCGGCGAGGTCCTTGTCGCCCAGCTTGAAGGCGTAGCTGGAGATATGCCTCTTCGGCAGTACCAGAGACTGGCCTTTTATGTTCGGGAAGACGTCGAGTATGGCAAGGTACTTCTTATCTTCGTAGACCTTGTAGCTTGGAACCTTGCCCTCCACTATCCTGCAGAACAGGCATCCGTTTGCCTTCGTTGAAGCACCCATGAAACTTGCAATACCGAGCATAAATAAGTATGGTTTCCCAGTGACACACTCCCACCCCTGAAGGGTGTGGGCTTCTTGGTTCAACGACGGAACTTCTTTTTGTCCGTTTCCTCAAGCGTTACTTCCTGCGTGCCCCGCAGTAGTTCTTGCGAACATAGTTGTTTTAGCGTGACCAATATCGCCTTTTCGGATTT